>CADAHD010000178.1 GCA_902787595.1 uncultured Lachnospiraceae bacterium | reverse complement strand
AGATTTTTATCCTCTGGGCTGACCGTCCCTGGCATGCACTTCCTGTTTGATCTTGTACATTATATTATCGGCTTCCTTTACATAGTCCTGAAGGTTTGCCTTACCCTCCGGATCGGTTATCACATATCCGCAGCTTGCAGATATCTCATAAGGCTGGGAGCCGTCATGATTCTTTAATTCCAGGAACGCCAGGATGGAATGCCTTACTGCCACAGCACCTTCTTCATCGCAGTCATCGCCCACGATCAGGAATTCGTCACCACCAAAACGCACGCCTATCCAGTTTTCCTTCAGCACATATTTTATGGATCCGGCTACAGTCTTTATGGCATTATCGCCATGAAGATGTCCGTACTGGTCGTTGATGCGCTTCATATAATTGATATCCACAAACATGACCAGCATGGGCTTTTTCTCACGTTTGCACTGCTCAAAGAGAGCCATGGCCTTCTCTTCATAAGCCAGGCGGTTATAAAGCCCCGTCATGGGATCACGGTTATAGATCTTGGTCAGATCCTTATTCAGATTATCAAGCCTCAGATTTATACGCAGCAGCTTAAGCGACTGCTGAAGCTTCTCGATATAAGGAGAAAGCATGTCCAGCTTCATGATCGGGGGATCATCAACAAGCAGCATATAGCCGTAATTGTACTGGAAATGATGCAGCGGAACAAAGAAATAAACCTTCTGCTCTCCATCTTGCTTACTATATTGGGGAACCAGTTCGCGGCGCGTGGTCTTTCCCATTTCAACTATCTTACTGTCCTTCATCGCTACCACGACTTCCATCTTTTCCTTGTAGCCGTTAACAAAAAGCTCCTCTTCTTTGGCGACGGCATCTTCAAAGTATTCCGAATTTATTACTATATAAAACTCTTTTCCTTCAAATTTGTTATTACGCGCGTAATGCTCCTGCATGGAACCCTTAAGCGCTACATAATCCGTCATATCCGCTATGCGCGAGCGAAGTATGCGCTCATACATCTCCAGCGCGCTGGAATCCACATGTCTGCGATACGATTTCTGGCAATAATCCTTGCGCAGATTTACATACTGCTCCATATCGGTACAGCCGCAGCTCTCTGCCCTGATAAATCGTGACGGGATCCTGGTATTCGCGGGGCATTCCCTGCCTTCGATCAAGTCAAACAAAACCTCGCAGCAGGTAGATCCGATCATGGTATAATTCTGATCGACCGTGGTGAGCGCCGGGAAGAAAACCTTTCCGTAAGGTATATTATCAAAGCCTGTTACGATCACATCATCAGGCAGGCTCTTTCCCATCTCTATCAGCTCAGTCGCCGCTGCCAGCGCCATTATATCATTTGCCGCAACTATGGCGTCGGGCAGGCCTTCTTCGGATTCATCCAGTTTATGCACCAGTTCTCTGGCTTTATTGTTGCCCCAGTCACCGTATACGATATCTTTCTCTGCCAGCTCCAGACCATGCTCCTTAAGCACCTGCTTAGTTGTTTCAAGCCGGGCCAGATTATCCACATGATCTGCGGTTCCGCCAAGATAAACTATGCGCTTTACCCCGTGTTCCTCCACAAGGTGCGTTACCAGATCCCTCATACCTTCTTCGTTGGTAACGCTCACGCAGGGAACGCCTTCTATCTGCATGCCCACGCTAACCACAGGCACGCCGTTTTCCTTTGCTCTGTTGCATATTTCCACTGCCGCTGCAGGGGAGTTAAGATGGGTGGAAAAAACAATTGCTCCGTCAAACCCGTCCATAAGCCCCAGCTTATAGATGTTCAGCTCGCCCTGATTAATGCCGTGCTCATCACTGTAAGATGCAAAACTGAGGAACACAAATACGTCAAAGTCCTTTTTTTCAGCATACACCTTTATCCCTTCGAGTGCCTCTCTTAAGGAATCCATGCTGAAACCATTTGCATAAACCGCGATCTTTTTCTTCATAACAACAGACCTCTCTTAATAACTTATCATAACATCTTCCCATTTACCCGAAATGAATTCTATGTATTCTTCAGGCGGCAGGGGCTTTGAGAAGAGGTAACCCTGTAGGTAATCACAGCCGTTGGCAATAAGTATTTCGGCCATCTCTTTAGTTTCGATGCCTTCTACCACTATCTTTTTGCCTACTTCCTTGATCATGCGTATGGTATTCTTTAATATCTTCATGGAGGCTTCATCATTCATGGCCTGCCACAGTATGCCCTTATCGATCTTTACTATATCAACGGGAAGCTTTATCAGATAGTCTATAGCCGCAAAGCCCGAACCAAAGTCGTCCAGTGAGAAAGTCACGCCTTTGCTGTGGAGATGGGTGATCAGCTCGTTTACGCTCTCCATCCCGTATCCCTTCATTTCGGCCGTCTCTGTGATCTCCAGATTTATCTGACGGAAGTCCACGCCGAATTCCGTAGCCACGCCGATAAGCTGGCTCGCCAGCTCCATGCGGTTGCACTGCTCGGGAGACAGATTTATCTCGATGTACTTAACGCCCTTCGAAAGCACGTCCTGTTCCTTGATAAACTTGCATACGGTCCGGAAGACATAATCTCCTATATCATGTATGCGGCCGTTTCTCTCGGCTATGGGTATGAACTCTTCGGGACCCACAAAGCCCAGCCTGTCATCTTTAAGACGTATCAGCGCTTCGGAACAGGTAAAGGTTCTTGAATGGATATCAAGTATGGGCTGATAGAATACCATGAATCCGTCGTTCTTGATGGCGTTATCGATCAGACGCAGCACTTCTTTTTCGCGCCTGATGGGCTTGATCAGCTCATCGCTCTCCTGTATGGATATGTCGCTATCGCAGAAGCGGTCTGCGGAGTTCTGCATGATGGTGGTCATCTCGTAACCGTCCACATTCTCGCCGTGGACATTTATAAAGCTGATGACCGGCTCCAGATCCAGCATCACTTCGTCATCGCCTATCTCCAGAACAAAGCTGCCTTCAAAGCATTCCATTATCTGCTTGCGGAGCTGATGGGTATTGGCTACCAGCTTGATGACCGCAAAGCAGTTAAGATCCACATAGTATGCGCTTTTTCCGAATTCACGGCAGATGCGCTCCGCTATTCGTTCGGACAGATCATCCACTCCCATGCGTCCCAGGGAATGCTTGATATTCTCAAAGTCATCTATCTTGATGATGGCCATAAGATAATTTTCTTTGCGGTAACGGTACTGGTCTACGGTCTTGATGAACGCCCTGCGGTTATAGCACAGGGTATCGGCATACAGATAATACGCCTGATTTTCAAATGCGGTATGTATGAAGAAGAGTATCATCGCGATAACGAAGTTGGAGATCACATGCTGCTTGTGTCCTATCTGGAATATAACAGCCATGCACACGCCGCCCACAAAGAAGAAGATGGACAGCACCTGATAATGGTTAAACATCTTGCGCTTTGCAAAAAAGATGGTGATCGCTATGGCCACACATATAAACGCGGTAACATACAGCGAAAGCATCATGGGCCCGTGATGATAACCGTCTTCATCGAAGAATATTATCAGCTTTGTTATGGGCGTTAAGAGTATCATAACAGTATCATAGATCAGTATTGCCGAACCTATCAAAAACATGGTCTTTTTAATGGATCCGATCTTCGTTTTACTGTCTACATATAACAGGAAGAGCACGCCCATGAAATTATACAATATAAGGTAAGCCATATTGACGCCATAATTAAACCACATGGGATAACGCTCGGGAAAAGAAATGCTGAAAAATGTCGCAATGTTGACCATGGAAGCCAGAAGGTTGTCGATCAACATTACAAAAAAGATCCTGTTCGATCGAAGAGAATAGTTTCGCTTCATAAAGAACACGACCAAAAGGATACAAGTAGCACCTATAGAAGCTACACAATAATGCGGGTTGTAAAGTAATCCTTCTAACATATTTAGTTAATCGTAACACATCAAAAAAACACTGTCAATCACACAAGATATAGGGCTTTGGACTCTATATCTGGTGCTTGATTTTTGACCTGTAAAATCAGACAATAGACTAGGTATAAATCAATTATAAGAAGGTTTAATAATGGATAAGATCATTGCGATAACCAATCAAAAAGGCGGGGTCGGCAAGACCACGACAGCAGTCAATCTGGCAGCCTGCCTGGCAGAGCTGGGAAAGAAAGTCCTGCTGATCGATACAGATCCCCAGGGCAACGCCACCAGCGGTTTTTCCGTTAATAAAGTAGAACAGGAAAACACCATCTACGAGCTGCTGCTGCAGGAGTCATCGATACGCGAGTGCATCATCCCCGATGTCATGCCCGGCGTGTCCGTCATCCCCGCCAATGTCAACCTGGCTGCAGCGGAGATCGAACTGATAGGCATTGAAGATAAGGAATTCATACTGAGCAAAGAGATGGAGTACATCAAAGATGATTTCGATTATGTGATAATCGACTGTCCTCCCGCTCTCACCACCCTTACGCTCAATGCTCTTACCACGGCCAATTCCGTGATCGTGCCCATACAGTGCGAATATCTGGCTCTGGAAGGACTTTCCGATCTGATCCAGACCGTCAACCTGGTAAAAGAACGCCTGAATCCTTCCCTGGATCTGGAAGGCATTGTCTTTACCATGTATGACTCCCGCACCCTGCTGTCACAGGAAGTGGTGAACAATGTCACTTCTCACTTCCCCGACAAAGTCTACGAAACAAAGATACCCCGTAACGTGCGTCTTTCGGAGGCGCCCAGCTTCGGCCAGCCCATCACCGTCTACGACACCAGATCCACCGGCGCGGAGGCGTACCGCAAACTGGCCGCAGAGATCATTAAAAGGAAATAAATGGCAAAAAATTATAAGAAGAAATTACCCGTATTCATCATCACCTTCCTGCTTGTTTTTATAGCAGGAGGTGTTTTTTTGGTTATGCTGCTTATGCGGCCGGAGCGCAAACTGGCCGGCAAATGGCTCACCAAACAGAGCATAGAAAACGACGCGCTCTCCGCAGCAAAGGAATGGCTGGATTCGGCCAGACTGGGAAATAAAGTAAATCTTGAAGGGATCGACGATATCTCCGTGTCCCTGACGCTCGAGCTGAATAAAGACGACAGCTGGGAAACGTAGATAGACGAAGCCGAATACTCTGCCCGCAGCGCCGACGCTTACAAAGC
>CADAHD010000177.1 GCA_902787595.1 uncultured Lachnospiraceae bacterium | reverse complement strand
AAGATTGTGTACATTTTTGATCGAGGACGGGAACATTCCGGAATTTCGATCGTCAGGTAAAATGAAAGGCGGTGAGAAGCAATGAATTCGTGCGCGTATTATCAGGAGCTGATCAGCTCCCTCGTTGACGGCGAGCTGAGCGACGAGGAAAACGAAGCCCTGATGCTGCACCTGAACTCATGCTCCCGCTGCAACGCGATGTATGCGGTCTTTCACGACCTGTCCGATATTCTCTCTGAAGATCCCGAGCCGCTGCCCGAGGGCCTGCATGAAAACATCATGGCGGGCGTACGGCGCAGCGTAATGCTGACGGGCGATTCAAAGCAGGTTGCGCAGAGCGTGGCAGCGGACCTGGGAATAGATGAAGTAAGAGCGGAGCTTTTGCCGGCTGATAAAGTGGATGCGGTGGAAGAGCTCTTAAATGATAAGAGAGATAAAGAGATCCTTGCGTTTGTCGGAGACGGTATCAACGATGCACCTGTGCTTTCCAGAGCCGATATAGGGATTGCAATGGGCGCGCTGGGCAGCGATGCGGCTATCGAGGCAGCAGATATAGTGCTGATGGATGATGATCCGGCCAAGATAGCTAAGGCTATCAGGATAGCCAGAAAGTGCATGCGCATCGTATATGAGAATATATACTTTGCTATAGGTATCAAGCTCTTATGCCTGCTTCTGGGAGCGATAGGCTTTGCAAATATGTGGATGGCCATATTCGCTGATGTAGGAGTGATGGTGCTTGCAGTCATCAATGCGATACGCGCATTGTTTGTTAAGAAAGTCTGAACAAATGTCATCCTGAGGACGCAGAAAGGATCCGCTCCTGTGTCATCCTGAGGGTGCAGAAAGGATCCGCCCCATGTCATCCTGAGCGTAGCGAAAAAGTGAGGCAGGAAATCTATGATTTCCGAAGCCGAACTTTCCTACTTGGGGATCTTGAAAGAGGTAAATTATTATGAAAAACAACACTAATACCAACAACATGCCCGAAGCTGAAATACTCTACGACCTTGCCGAGCTTTTTAAGATATTCGGTGACGAAAGCCGTTTAAAGATACTCTTTGTACTGGGAGAAGGGGAACTCTGCGTAGAAGAGATCTCCGACAAGCTTAATATGAGTCAGTCTGCGGTATCCCACCAGCTGCGCATATTAAAGACCAGCCGCCTGATCAAAGGACGCCGCGACGGCAAGCGCATCTACTATTCACTGGCGGATGATCATGTGCATTCGATCATTGCGCAGGGCCGTGAGCATGTGGAAGAAGAGTGATAGGATTCCGATACAAAGAATCTTGACCTTTCTTTTACCCCTTTCCTGACCGGAAGGGGTATTTTTATGCACAGAGGCGCCTTAAGGTAGCAAAAATGCTAACGGCGCATACTTGAAACATTCCTGTGGATTGGGTATAATTCCTCAGGATAAAGGAGGAGAAAAATTATGGAAGGCGATTTCAAAAACTTTAACAAAAAGATCATCAATGAGCCGCCCAAGCTTGACATGGGGAAGTTTAAGAAGATGGTCCCGGTGATAGTGATCATAATCCTGATCATGATCGCAGTGAGCGGATCGTTCTATAACGTATCCGAGCAGCAGAATGCGGTAGTTACCATGTTCGGTAAAGTGATAAGGACCGACACCGCCGGATTGTACTTCAAGATACCTTTTATACAGAGAGTGCAGATGGTTGACATCACCACTCACGGTACAGGCGTAGGATATACCCTTGACAACTCCGGACAGAATATTCCGGATCCGGGCAACGGTATAATGATAACCTCAGATCTGAACCTTCTGGATATTGACTTCTATCTGGAGTACAGGGTATCGGATCCCGTGGCTTATCTGTATTCATCGGACAAACCGGAAGAGATACTTAAGAATATCGCGCTTTCGAGCATTCGTTCCATTGTTGCGGATTATACTGTTGACGAAGCAATGACCACATCAAAGGGACAGATCCAGGCGGATGTTAAGGAAGATATGATGCGCGAGCTCACAGAGCATAATATAGGTCTTGCGGTGGTCAACATCACAGTTCAGGATTCCGAGCCGCCTACCGACGAGATCAAGCAGGCATTCAAGGCTGTTGAAACCGCTAAGCAGGGCGCGGATACCGCAAAGAACAATGCGCTGGCATATCAGAACGAGCAGCTTCCTTCGGCTGAAGCAAATGCGGATAAAATAGTTCAGACCGCAGAAGCAACCAAGGAGTCCCGAATAGCTGAGGCGCAGGGCCAGGTGGTAAGATTTGAAGAGATGTATGAGCAGTACAAGCTTTACCCTTATATTACCAAGAAGCGTATGTTCTATGAGGCAATGGAGGATGTGCTGCCTTCGCTCAAGGTTATCATAAGCGACGGAAGCACCCAGACCATGCTGCCTCTGGATTCGTTTGGCGGCGTGAATGAATAAGGAGGGAGGCATAGATATGAAGAAGATTTTTCTTGCTATAATCATTGTCCTGGCGCTTATAACCTTGGGAGCGTCGGTATATACGGTAAATTATAATGATGCGGGGATCGTTAAGCAGTTTGGAAAAGCTGTAAGGGTGGAAACGAATGCAGGATTGCATTTCAAGATCCCCTTCATACAGGATGTACAGGCTATCTACGTAGGCAACAGGATCTATGATATCCCGCAGAGTGATGTCATAACAAGAGATAAAAAGTCCATGATCGCCGACGACTATGTTATCTGGACCGTAAAGGATGTGGTCAAGTATTATCAGACCCTGGGCGGAGTGAGCGCCAGAGCTGAAGAGCGTATCGATGCAGCGGTATACAATGCTACGAAGAATATCATTTCTTCCATGACCCAGGACGAGGTGATCGAGGCGCGCGGTATCGAGCTGACCAATCTGATCACCCAGAAATCAAATACAGATATAAGCGGCTATGGCATCGAGATACTTACGGCAGAGATAAAGGCTCTTGACCTGCCTGATGATAACAAGGCGGCTGTTTACGAGCGTATGATATCGGAACGCGCCAATATCGCAGCCGGTTATACCGCAAAGGGTGAAGCCGAAGCGCAGAAGATAAGGAACGAGACCGACAAACAGGTTGCCATCACACTTGCGAATGCAAAGAAAGAGGCGGAAACCTTAACAGCAGAAGGTGAGGCAGAATACATGCGTATCCTTTCCGATGCGTATAATGATGCCGATAAAGCTGATTTCTACAACTTTATCAGAAGCCTGGATGCCATCAAGGCTTCGCTTAAGGGCAGCAATAAGACCCTGATCCTGGATCGTGATTCGGAGATAGCAAAGATACTTTACGGAGAGGATCTGGGAGATCTGGATCAGATGGTATTTCCTGTAAATACGCCTGCATCGGGTGAGGATGATGCAGCAGAGGAGAATACCCTTGACTGAGGAAAAGAAGGTAAAAAAAGATAAGCACGGAGGGCAGTGGCTGGCCATTGCCCTCACTTGCGTTTATGCGCTGATACATGTTTTTATGCTTTTCAGACACGAGATGTGGCGTGATGAGGCTTATGTATGGGTGATGGTTAAGAATGCTTCCGTCGGAGAGATCTTTTCGATGCTGCCTGTTGTAGGCCATCCCTGTCTGTGGTTTGTTTATCTGCTTCCGTTTGCAAAGCTTGGTCTGCCTTTTGAATGTCTTGGTATTCTGAGCGCTGTGCCGATGATAGCGGCGGTTTATATTTTTATGAGCGATGAGGAGGTTTCGTGGCCCGTTAAGACGGTCTGCCTTGGAAGCTCCGTTTTCCTTTTTTACAATACAGTCGTGGCGAGGCCCTATTGCCTTTCGGTGCTTATGATAGTGCTGCTGATGCGTTTCTGGAAGAGCCGCAGGGAGCATGCGCTTAGATATTGCATAGCTGCGGTGCTGCTGTCCTGGACGCATGTGATATTTGCGGGTTTCTGCGGCGGCATTCTGCTGGAACTCTGGTTTTCTAAAGATAATAAAGAAGAAAGGAACAGAGGGGTTATACCTTCATCAATTGTTCTTTTTATAGGACTGGCGCTGATGGTGCTCCAGGTATGGCAGTTCGATCCGGCAGCCAGCTCAAGGCCGGTGGATGCTCAGAGCATTGCGGAATATGCCGGTAAGGAACACTTTACGGAAGGGCTGCTTTCCATTTTCTATTATAACGGTAATGTGGTTAAATTCGTTCTTATGATACTTACACTGGCAACGCTGTTCTATTTTACGCATTCCGCGATCGCAGACAGGAGAGCGGCAAGATACCGCTCCTGCATACCTGCATTATGCGGAGTGGGCTGGTTTGTACTGATAGTGCTTTTTATCAGACCGGTTGAGCATGTGCAGATGGCGGCATGCCTTATAATGATGATATTTTTCCTGCTTTATACCATACTTGCGGAACTGCGGTATCTGAAAAAAGCCCAGAATATCGTGGCTGCCGCGCTGCTGATACTGTTTGCGGCGTCAACGATACGCTTTACGCTTACCGACGCGCTTAAGGATATCAACGGACCTTATTCGGGCAGCATGGAAGCGGCTTCGTTTATGATCCGTGAGCTTCCCGAAGGAGCGATGCTGGGCCTGGAGGAAAGACAGGACTCCGAAGCGCCTTATGCTTATCTGTCAGATAAGAGACCCGATATTGAGTATTTTAATGCCTGGAAGAGGGAGAGATATACATATTATCGCTGGATGAAGCATGAACGGCCTTCGGAAGCGGAGATCTGCACCGCTATCAAAGAAGTGGCGGGAGAGGCCGGAGCCTATTATTTAAGCCGTAAGGAGCTGGATATGGGCGACATGGCCGATCTGGTCTTTTCAAACAGCGCAGAGAGCATCTGGCATGAACAATACTATCTGTACAGGATAAAATAACAACTTGATACCTGACGGTGCTTATGATAAAGTAGCAGGGGGCAATTTTTAAGGAGGATAAAGGACAGATGGGCGGATTTTTTGCTACGGCTCAAAAAGAAGATTGTGTATTCGATCTTTATTTCGGAACGGATTATCATTCACATTTAGGTACCAGACGCGCCGGAATGGTAGTGTACGGAAAGAACGGATTTAACCGTGCTATTCATAATATAGAAAGCGCGCCGTTCAGAACCAAATTTGACAAAGACACACATGAGATGGAAGGCTATATGGGTATAGGCTGTATATCCGATTATGAACCTCAGCCCCTTATAGTACGCTCAC
>CADAHD010000176.1 GCA_902787595.1 uncultured Lachnospiraceae bacterium | reverse complement strand
AAGACCTGCACGGACATCATCGCTGAAATCAAAAAGCTCTATGACACGAATGTGCCGATTTTTGCCATCTGTCTCGGGCACCAGCTCATGGCCCTGGCCACCGGCGCCGATACCCACAAGCTCAAGTACGGCCATCGGGGCGGCAACCATCCGGTCAAGGACCTTTCCGACGGGCGCGTCTACATCACGTCCCAGAACCACGGCTATGTCGTCGATACGGATTCCCTGGATCCGGCTGTTGCCGTGCCCGCCTTCCAGAACGTCAATGACGGGACGAACGAAGGCCTTTCCTACGTCGGGAAGAACATCTTCACGGTTCAGTTCCATCCCGAGGCCTGCCCTGGCCCGCTGGATTCCGGATATCTCTTTGACCGCTTCATCGGTATGATGTGCTAATTACAGTGCCATAACGCATCGCAGCGGACAAGCTTGCTTATCCAGATGCGAATGCGTTCATGGCACGCCCCCTGCAGCGAGCGTGGTGACGCGAAGCGGCAGGAAAACGCGAGCTGCAGGGGAGAATTGCGAGAGCTGCGCAGCAGCGGAGCCTGGGAGACCTTCAGCCACCTGTATAAGGCAGACGATGCCGGCAATAAGAATCCCATTACCATACCCGGATCTCTTGATATAGATACCGGTACCCTGAAGGTTGACGGTTACTTCGCTCAGGACGGCAAGGTCCTTACTCTGAGTTATGACCAGATAAGCGGCGCACTGCAGGGCATTGATGCTCTTAAGAATGACCTCAAGAATTTCTTCCTGAATATCGAGCCTCTGCAGGAAGGCGCTGATAATCCCTTCTCAATGAATTCGGCGCAGGGAGAAGATCAGGGCAAGCCCGGCATAGCAGTATATATGGATCAGACCACCAACGTTAACAACGAGAAGAAATCCACCATCGGCGCATTGAGCGGTGATGCGGAAGGTTTCGGAACCGGTTGGGCAGTCGGTACCATGACCGGCGTCTCGATACAGGGCGACGGCAAGATCTACGGCGCTTACGATAACGGCCAGACCAAGCTGCTGGGCCAGATAGCGGTTGCCAAGTTTGCAAACGCTACAGGTCTTGAGAAGATGGGTGAGAATCTCTATGCGGCAACCCTTAACTCAGGCCAGTTTGACGGCGTGGGCGTGGATGTTACCGCAGACGGCGGCAAGGTTTCCACCGGTATCCTGGAAATGTCAAACGTAGACCTCTCAACAGAATTCACGGAACTGATCACCACACAGCGTGGTTTCCAGGCAAACAGCCGTATCATAACCGTATCCGATACGCTGCTTGAGGAACTGGTGAACCTGAAGAGGTAATATACTAGCTGGTCAGTATTGACATGAGAGCGGGGGAAGCTTATAATGGAGTTGTCTGAGGAAGACAAAAAGGATAAGAATTCTTTCAGAAAAAGCGAAAAACCCGAGGCTGCCACCTCGGGTTTTTCTTGCTCGTCAGAGTGAGTTATTTCTCAGGCTGTTACCGGTTATTCTTTCTCGTCCAGCCATTTGCAGATATAATGAGAGATTATACCAGCCATGACGGAAAGTATAAAGGATAAGAATTCTTTCAAGCTTCTCACCTCCTTCCTTCGGAGGTCCCGGCATGGGTTATTATATACTGATATATGAAATAATTCAATTATAGAAAGAGGGGCAATAATGATCGAATTAAACAAGATAAACGGCAACACCGTGCTGGTAAACTGCGACCTCATTGAATACGTTGAGGAGACGCCGGACACGGTAGTCACGCTTACTACGGGGCGCAAGTTAATAGTAAAAGAGAGTAGACAAGAGATAAAAAATCTTGTAAAATGCTATAAGCAGGAAATATATCATGGATGATAACACGGGGCCACAGGAAGGGGTCACTGTGTTTTTGCGTGTGTTTACAATAAACTAATTACAGGGGAAAAGGGAAACAATGGATATAGCATCAGTAATCGGTCTGGTAGCCTGTCTGTTTTTGATGATATTCGGTATCGTCTTTGACGGTAAAGCGTTTACCATAAACATGGGATCGCTCCTGAACTTCCTTGATGCACCTTCTGCCATAATCACCTTCGGCGGAGCTTTCATGTGCATCATGGCAGGTAATACCATGAGCGATTTCATTGCCGGACTTAAGAGCTTTGGCGTTATCTTCAAGCCGCCGCAGGTTGATCCAGTGGGTACCATAACCAAGATAATAGAGCTTTCCAACGTTGCCCGCAAGGAAGGCCTTCTGGCTTTGGAAGAGGGCGCCGGAGATATCGATGATCCCTTCCTTAAAAAAGGCATCATGCTGGTGGTAGACGGTACGGATCCGGAACTGGTGCGCGATATTATGGAAAACGAGCTTGGCGCCATGGAAGAAAGGCACAAGGCAAAGAAAGGCTTCTGGGAAGGCGTTGCAGCCATGGGACCCGCCTGGGGTATGATCGGTACCCTTATAGGTCTGGTTAACATGCTTAAGGCTCTGGATGACCCTAACGCCATCGGCCCCGCTATGGCCGTCGCGCTGCTGACTACCATGTACGGGTCCATGCTCGCAAACTGGATATGCGCCCCTATAACATCAAAGATGGGAGTTTATAACGGCATTGAAGCCGGTGTTAAACAGATAATGATAGAGGGACTGCTTTCCATACAGGCAGGCGAAAATCCCCGTGTCATAGAAGAGAAGCTTAAATCCTTCCTTGCCCCTGCCGACAGGCCTACGGGTGAGGATAAGGGTGAATAAAGAGGTAGTGTAAGTTGGCTAAAAAGCAGAAACAGGAAGAAGCTCCCGCCGGTTCCCCGGCGTGGATGGCCACATTCTCAGACCTGATGAACCTGCTGCTGTGTTTCTTCGTGCTTTTGTTCTCGATGAGTTCCATCGACCAGAAGCGCTGGGAGGAAGTGGCGGCCAGTTTTAATGCGACCTTCAGTATTTTTTCGGGAGGCGCCCAGGCTATAGGTGACGGCATCCTTATAAGCAACGGCGTAAGCCAGCTGAACCAGTTGGATGATTATATCAATTCCACCGGTAAGGCTGCAGAGGATACCGATGCGCCCAAGGAGAATATAATGGAGGAAGCCGAAAAGCAGAAGATGGCTGCCTCTGAAGAGCTGGAGGAAAAGGTCAGTGAAGCGGTCAGCGAAGCGGGCCTTGATGAGCTCGTGGAGCTTTCCTATACATCGCAATATGTTGAGATGACGCTGAACGGATCACTGCTCTTTGATTCCGGAAGCGCAAACTTAAGCAATGAGGCCGGTGCGGTCTTAGACCAGGTCGGGCTGATACTTGAGCGTTACGCTGAGTCTACCATAGAGATAGAAGGACATACCGATTCCGTGCCCATCAATTCCGCAAAGTATCCCAGTAATAATGAGCTTTCGGATGCGCGCGCACTTTCGGTGTTCTATTATCTGATGGAGCATACCAGCCTGAATCCTGCTATGGTAAAACACAGCGGCAGGGGCGAGTACAATCCCATAGCGGATAATTCCACGGCAGAGGGCAGGGCCTTAAACCGCCGTGTAGAGATCAAGATATATAATTCGCTCAGCGAATAAAAGGGGGATATATGAAAAAGAATCTGCTTTCGATAGTGATACTTTCGTTGCTGATAGTAAATATCGTAATGACCGCTATAATGCTTTTTTCGGTCATCGGGACCAACAAGCGCACGGCAGAGATAGTTACCGACATAGCGGGAGTTCTGAGCCTTGAACTTGATACCGAGGCCGGCGGACAGACCGGAATGCCCAGCCCCGAAGAGAGCGAATACTACACGATCCCCGATATGACCATCACCACACGCAGGGCAGAAGGCGCAGAGAAGGATCAGTACTGTATCGTAGACATCACTCTTGGCATAAACAAGACGCATGAAAAATATGCGACCTACGGCGGTGAGGCCATGAAGAATTATGAAGCGATGATAAAGGGCGAGGTTATCGCTGTTATCGGTCAGTATACGGCTGATGAGATAAAGCTGATGCAGGACGATATCTGTGCCGAGATCCTTCGCAGGGTACAGGCGCGTATCGGTTCGGATGTGGTATATGATGTCCTGATAAGCAATATCATTTTTGGATAAGGAGCGGACAATTGGGTGATATACTCTCCCAGGAGGAGATAGATAATCTCTTAAAAGGTCTGACGGACGGATCTGTTGATGTAGATGACATAAAGAACCAGGATGACCGCCAGGTCAAGAATTACGACTTTAAGCGGCCTGCCAAGTTCTCAAAGGAGCATCTGCGCACTTTGGAGCTTATATTTGAGCATTACGGCCGTCTGCTGTCCACGAACCTTCCGGTTTATCTTAGAAAGAATGTGCAGGTGAGCGTGGTTAGTTCGGAGACCGTTACCTTTAACGAGTTTACGAATGCCTTATCAAATCCAGTTGTCCTTGGCATAGTTAATTTCCAGCCGCTTAGCGGAAATATCCTTATAGACCTGGGCGCGAATGTGGGCTTTTCCTTTATCGACAGGATGCTCGGAGGTCCGGGACTGCCGCTTGAAAAGGTAAGGGACTTTTCAGAGATAGAGATGAATATCCTCTATAAGCTGGTGACGATATCCTCACAGCTTCTGAGGGAGCCCTGGCGTAACGTACTGGAAGTGGAGCCGGTCCTTGAGAGGATAGAGACAAATACGCAGTTTGCACAGATCATAGCGCCAAACGAGATGATAGCGATCGTCACCCTGAATATCAAGATGGGTGAGGTTGAGGGCTTTTTGAACATATGTATTCCTTATATGACGATAGAGCCCATAATAGATAATCTTAATACCAAGTTCTGGTTCACGAGCATGGTGAATTCCGATTCCGGCGATCACAGGGTGGATATCGAGAATCTGCTGCGTAAAGTTGATGTGCCTGTTAAAGCAGTGCTTGGTAAGAGCCAGATAGCAGTCAGCGACTTCCTGGGACTTCAGGTAGGCGATATCATACGTCTGGAGCGCAGGGTGGATAACGAGCTGGATGTTTATGTGGGCATGTACAAGAAGTTTTCGGCAGTTCCCGGTACGGATCATGACCGTTACGCAGTAAGGGTCACCAGCGTATACAGGGAAGATGACGATTCGAATGAAGAGGATGCAGCGGCTGACGAATAAAGCTTTAGCCGTAAATCATATTAAGAGAGGGAAAACGTATAATGGATGGAATGCTGTCACAGGACGAGATAAACGCACTCCTGAGTGGTATGGACTTAAGCGGTGATGGCGG
>CADAHD010000175.1 GCA_902787595.1 uncultured Lachnospiraceae bacterium | reverse complement strand
CCAGATCAGATACAGCCTGGTTTCCTGCTTTGGAGAAAGAGGGCGGAATACGAGATCGCTTTCTTCGGAGCAGTCGATCAGATGCTCAAAAGTCAGAAGCAGTCCGAGACCTTCCTTGGCAAACATGGAGGCGTTGTAAGACAGCCTAAAGGATCCTTCCAGACGGAACTTCGGAAAATGTTCACCGGCCCATTGCGGGATTTCGATATTCCAGCTTTGTTCAGAGCAGTAGAGCGGCCGGCTGATCAGGTCGGTGGCTCTGATGCTCTTTTTCTTTGCCAGTGGATGGGAACAAGTTAAATGGGCGGTCGCGGATGACCGCCTTTTTTATTGACATTTTAATAGAGTTAGTATATACTAATCTACGGTAGGGATATATAACCAATAATACAGGAGGAATAACAGAATGGATAAGGTATATGTGATCTTTTGGACACAGGGAGGAAATACCGGTCAGATGGCACAGGCGGTTGGCGAGGGCGTGACTTCGGAAGGAAAAGAAGTGGTATATCTGCAGCCCGGAGAGGCCAAAGTGGATGAGCTTAAGAATGTGGCCGGCTTTGCGATGGGATGTCCCGCGATGGGAGATGAAGTGCTGGAAGAGAGCGAGATGGAGCCGTTTGTGGCAGAAGTAGAAACTATCGTAAAAGGAAAGACGGTAGCGCTTTTCGGTTCCTATGGATGGGGCGACGGACAGTGGATGAGGGACTGGACGCAGCGTATGAAGAATGCCGGAGCCACGGTTGTCGGCGGAGAAGGCGTGATCGCACATGAGGCGCCGGATGCAGATGCAGTTCTTGCTTGTAATGAACTGGGAAAGAGTCTTGCGCGTCTTTAAAGATCTGATGGCATCAGAAAAGAATTTGTAAAAAAGGAGCTTGACAATCAGCTCCTTTTTTTGTATAACATCGTTAGCTAATCATGTTAGCATACGATGTTAGCGAATAACACGGGGAAGAAAGGAGCATAAGAAGTGCCAAGAGATAAAACTGTCAGTCATATAAAGATAATTGCGGCAGCCAAAGCAGAGTTTCTGGAAATGGGATTTGAAAAGGCGTCGATGCGCAGCATCGGTGAGCGTTGTCATATGACTGCAGCAGCCATTTACCGGCATTGCAGGGACAAAGAGGATCTGTTTTACCAGCTGGTATCACCTGCGGAAGAGAAGCTTATGGCCTGGGCAGGGGCGCATACGCAGCGGTATGAGGAACCTGTAAAGAAGCAGAAAAAGATGGTCTGGCAGGATTCATTTATCGACATGATGCGCGAGGTGATCTATCCGGATATGGAAGACTATCACCTGCTTATCGCAAAGTCGAAAGGCAGCAAATATGAAAACTTCCTTCATGATATGACGGAGATGGCGCAGGAAAAGTTCCTGGTATATCTGGATGAGCTGAGAGCTTCAGGTATAAAGGCGCCTGAGATAACCCGGAAGCAGCTGCATCTTTTGCTTACGGCATATCTTACGGCTCTGTTTGAACCCGTGGTCCACAATTATCCGCGTGAGGAGGCGAATGAAGCTTTGGAAACACTGGAGAAATTCTTCCTGCCGGGATGGAAAAAGTTGATGGGCGTCTGAACGGACTTAAAATTTTATATTGAAAATACATACTCACCGTCTGGTTCCGTAAGGGATCAGGCGGTGAGGCCGTTTTAGGGGTAAGCAAACAAATGGGGGAGAATGTTAACGGAATATGACGGCCGGATCGGACAGAGCCGTGAGCGTTATAAAAAGAAAGAGGAGAAAGGAAGGACTATGAACGAAGAAGCATCAAAAGAAGAAAAGAAGTGGTTTGGGACGCTTTTGTCTTACGCAAAAGGCAGTGGCGGACGGCTGGGAGTATCGGTGGTCCTATCGATGATCAGTCTGCTGGCGGGGCTGATCCCCTACTATTGTGTATACCGCATACTGGACAGGTATATCGCAGAGGATTTGGACAGATCCTATATCCTGCAATTCTGTCTGATCGCGCTATGCGCATATCTGGTAAAGGTGATATGTTTCGGCTTATCTACCGGCATATCCCATTATGTGGCTTTTAATGTATTGGAGGGCCTGCGCCTTAAGGTGGCGGATGTATTTCTTAAAGCGCCGCTCGGAGAGGTATATGCGCACTCGATCGGCGAGATAAAGAGCGTGATCGTGGATAAGATCGAAGATATAGAGCCGCCGCTGGCACATGTGGTCCCGGAGGGCGCCGGACACATAGTGCTCCCGCTCGTATGCTTTGTTGCGCTGGCTATGGTAGATATCCGTGTGGCACTTGCAGCGCTTCTGGCATTTCCGCTGGGCTTGGTTTTCATGATACTGACATTTGTGATCAGCGGTAAGAACATGACTAAGTATCAGGAAGCAAATGCGCATATGAGTAGCGTGATCGTAGAGTATGTAGAAGGCATTGAGGTGATAAAAGCCTTCGGCAGGGCTGGTGTGAGCTATGAGAAATTTGCCGGCTCGATCTGTGATTACAGGGATTTTGTGATCGATTGGCTAAAATCAACCTGGGTTACGATGAAGATGGCATTTGCATTTATGCCGGCTACCCTGCTGGGCGTGGTACCGGTAAGTATCCTGCTGGTCAACAAAGGCAGTATGACTGTATCGGAAATGGCCCTGTCAGTCATGCTGGCTATGTCTATGGTCATCAGTATGGCAAAGATCGAGGTCTTCTCCAACGGACTGCGGCAGATGCAGTATACGGTATTGGAGATACAGAAGTTTTTGAATATCAGTAGTCTGCCTGAACCGGAAAAAGAAAGAAGGCCGGATGATTATGGCATTGAGCTTAAGGATGTACATTTTACTTATGACGAATCACAGGGCGAGGTGCTTCACGGAATAGATCTTACAATGAAAGAGGGAAGCTTTACGGCGTTGGTGGGCCCCAGCGGCGGCGGAAAGTCAACAGTGGCCAAACTGATCGCAAGGTTCTGGGATGTGAGTAGCGGAAGTATAAAGATAGGCGGTATCGACATAAAGGATATGAAGGTAACTACGCTGGCGGATATCGTAAGTTTTGTGACTCAGGATAATTTCCTTTTCTCCAGATCGCTTATGGAAAACATCCGCCTGGGTAATCCGAAAGCTACGGATGAAGAAGTGATAGCGGCTGCTAAAGCGGCATGCTGTGATGAGTTTATAAGAAAGCTTCCCGACGGATATGATACATCTGCAGGTGAAGCCGGGAAACGTCTGTCGGGAGGTGAGCGGCAGAGGATAGCGATCGCAAGGATGATGCTTAAGGATGCGCCTATAGTTATACTTGATGAAGCAACGGCATTTACAGATCCGGAAAATGAAACGAAGCTTCAGGAATCAATAGCCAACCTGACAAAGGGTAAGACTCTGCTGGTAATAGCGCACCGTTTATCTACTATCAAGAGCGCGGACCGCATCGTTGTATTAAACGGCGGACAGATCGAGGCGGCAGGAAGCCAGGAAGAACTGATGAGTTCATCACCGCTGTATCAGAGAATGTGGCAGGCTCATATCGGCGCTAAAAACTGGGCAGCCGGAAACTGAAGGGAGGCATAGAGATGTTTAAAACAATAAAAAGGATCATAGACTGGTGCGGAGAGTTTAAGGGCAGTCTGTTTGCGGGATTTATATTTTCTTTCTTTTCATCATGGGCGATAGCGGCTCCGGTAGCATACGCCGGCTATGTGATAAGCCGTATCATCGGCGATCTTAAGAGCGGTAACGGAGTGGAGAAGGGACTGGCGCTTAAGAGTTTCCTGCTCATAACACTCATGGTATTGGCACGGTTTTTATTTGACTATCTTAAAGCGCGTTTTCATGAAAAGATAGGTTATGAGCTGGTGGCAAGAGACCGCTTAAAGATCGGCGAAGCGCTAAAGCGTGTATCACTTGGTTATTTCCAGACTAATGATACCGGGGCCATACTTAATGCTATCACAACAGGCCTGGCAACATTGGAAAACATGGGGATCCGTATGGTAGACGGTTTTGTGGGCGGTTATCTTAATTTTCTGTGCATACTTCTGTTTCTGCTGATCGCGGTTCCGGAATGCGCGCTGATCGCCATAGCAGGTGTGGCGCTTTCCTTTGTCTTTCTTTGCATGATCTCTAAACACAGCGCAGCAAATACGAAGGTACTGAATGCGGAGAATGAAAAACTCACAAGAGCGGCTCTTGAATACACCAGAGGTCTGCCGGTAGTTAAGTCCTTTGGCATGGAGGGAGCTTCGGTCAGGGATTTCACACAGGCCTGCGCAAGCGCAAAGAAGATCGCGCTTAAGATCGAATGGGGATTTATCCCTTATAACTGCCTTCACATCTTTGCCTTAAAGGCTGCAAGCGTATGGATGATCATCTCTGTTATGTATGCGGCGCTTAACGGAAGGCTGGAACTGTTTATGGTGCTGGTGGTTGCCTTTTTGTCTATGTCGATCTTTAATTCGGTGGAACCGATAGCTGACAGCGCACATGTATTATCAGTGATCAATAATGCCTTTGATAAGATGGAGATGTTTTCCGATAGCAATCTTCTGGATGCGAATGGGGAAGATATCAAACCACAGAACTATGATATCGCATTCAGGGATGTGGAGTTCTCGTATTCGGATGCGGTATCAACGGAAAACAGAAAGGTATTGAAAGATGTTACTTTTGATATTCCGCAGGGATCGACCACAGCGATAGTAGGTCCTTCCGGAAGCGGCAAGACAACGATCTGTAATCTGATCGCCAGATTTTATGATGTATCGAAAGGGCAGATCACTCTTGGCGGAGTAGATGTGAGGAAATACAGCTTAGACAGCCTGCTTTCGAATATCTCCATGGTGTTCCAGAATGTATATCTGTTTAATGATACTATCCGCGCAAATATCTGCTTTGGCAGGGAGAATGTTTCCGAAGAAGAAATGATCGACGCGGCAAAGAAAGCGCGCTGTCACGATTTTATAATGGAACTGCCCGATGGTTACGATACAGTGATCGGTGAAGGCGGCGGAACACTCTCCGGCGGACAGAAACAGAGGATATCCATTGCAAGAGCGATCCTTAAGGATTCGCCTATCATAATACTGGATGAATCAACAGCAAGCATCGATCCTGAAAATGAGCATCTGATCCAGGGAGCGATATCGGAGCTGTCTAAAGGTAAGACCGTGATCATCATAGCGCACCGTCTGGCCACGATAGAAGCAGCCGACCAGATCCTGGTGATCGATAACGGAAGTGTTGCAGAAAAAGGAAGACACGCGGAGTTGGTGCGTC
>CADAHD010000174.1 GCA_902787595.1 uncultured Lachnospiraceae bacterium | reverse complement strand
CATGACCTGATCGGCAACCGCCAGCAGATCATAGATGCGTTGCAATTCGGCAGCGTAGGTCTCCATTTGCGTCGGGTCGAGATTGCCGCTGGCCAGAGCAGCCATCAGCTGCGCAGCCTCCTGACCGATGTTGGCAATGTCCTGGTCATTCAGGTTTTGCAACTGCGCGTCGATCTCACCGAGCGTAGCGCCGACTTCCATTTCCATCTGGCCCGCTGTGCTCCAGTCGCCGGCCTCCCTGAATTCATCCATTTTACCCCGGAGGAAATCCACTGTGTCGGCCAGATTCAGTATCTGTTGCACATCCTCATCGGTGGAGCTGAAAAGGTGGATGGCTTCCAGGAAACCGTTACCCTTGCCGATCTTGTCCTCCACGGCGCTTTTAAGCCCATCTGTCACATCGATATTCTTACCAAGAATGATAAATTTCATACGCAGTTCCTCCATTTCCCCGGTATGGACCGGAGTATTTGTTGATAGCCGTAGTATAGCATATTTCACGCTCTTTCGCAAGTATAGCAAAACAGTGGACGGGCGGCTCAAAATATGGTATTATGGTAAACGGACGTTTGAAAAAACTAACTCGGAGGACGTATGTACGATATAGATTTTCATGCAGATGACTATGCTGCATCATTAGAGAATTCAAAACGCATCATCGAACTGGTGCAGGCAGGACGCATAGATTCTTTCAGCGTGATCCCCAACATGGCATGTTACGAAGAATGCATGAAGCTCCTTAAAGAGAACTGGCCGCGCTTCCCCAAAAAGCCGCTTATCTCCGTACATATCAATCTGATAGACGGCTACTGGCTGTCCTCAAAAAAGCCCGGCCGCATAATAAAGAATTCCTGGGGCAGGATCTTTCTGCATACCATGATCCCCGATAATAAAAGGAACAGGCTTCTGGCTTCCTATTCGCAGGAGATAGAGGCGCAGATAAAGGCTGTAACGGAAAAAACAAAGGATCTTAAGGATGATAACGGCGATCCCGTTGCGCTGCGCATAGACAGCCATGTTCATACACATATGATCCCGCTGGTTTTTGATGCTCTCATGGATGCACTGGCCAGAACCGGCCTTCGAAATGAGGTTAAATTCATTCGCTGCTCTACCGAGCCCCTCGCAATGTTTCTGTTTACTCCCGGCATAGCTGGCACCATACCTCCGGTCAATATCGTAAAGAATATCATGATCCATGTGCTGAGCCACTTTGTGCGCGATAAGTTAAGGGGAATGAATATCGATACCGGAAGGCTCTTTGGCGTGGCCATGACCGGCGAGATGGATCTTGAGCGCGTGAATATACTGCTCCACAAAATGAGCGCCTATGCAAAGAAAAAGGACGCTTATCTGGAGATACTCTCACATCCCGGACGCACCGCGCAGTCTGAAGTAAGCCCCGAGTACGGACCGGATGATGTAAAAGCTTTCCTTTCGCACAACCGTGATGTTGAATATCGCATGCTTATGGAAGCAGACCGGTCTCAGATCTGCTCATGACTTCTTTTTCATGCTGATGCTAAAGCCCGCCATGATGATAAGCGCTACAGCCGCTGCCGCGCTCAGCATTATGCCGGGTATCAGCCCTTCGGGCACATAACGCAGTTCAAGCGTTCCGCTCTCACTTACAGGTATATACATAAAAGCATCAAACATGCTCTGTATCTCTGTTTCCCTTCCGTTGAGATAAGCTTTCCAGGATTTTTCATAAGGGATCGTGGTTGCAACGCCTTGCGCTTCTCCCGGCTCGGGTATGCTGATCTCATAACGCGAAGATTTCACATTCTCTACCAAAAGCCCCTTTGTTATAGACTGGGAAAAGGCTTCCTCGAGTGCAGATACATCTTCGCTCACCACTATCAGCCTGCCCAGATCGGGATCCTCGCTGTCGCAGGATATACGCAGCGTAAAGCTGTCGCCTTCCTCATAGGAACCCAGGTCCAGCACACTGTAGCAGCCCAGGTTGCCGTATCCGGAAAGGAACTCATCATCCAGATATATGGCGATATTCTGTATCCTGTCCTCGATGCCGGCAATATAAAGATATACACGGCCGTCTATGGGCGCAGTGCATTCGCACAGCTTTGTGTCGGCGCTCTCCTGCGTTTCCACGGCGCATTCCTTAAATATATCGGGAGTATACCCGCAATACGCGGAATAAATGCTTTCCTGCATGGTAAAGGGATCGCTCTCATCCGCCTGCGGCAGACTCTCAACCCTCATCGCCACAGGAAGCCAGTAAGGATTTTCATACAGTACAGCCTCTTTATGCACATATTCGTCTTTCCTGTAGCAGCCGTTTACGTATCTGATGCCCAGCAGCGAATCCGCCGTGGTGGTATTGTCGTTACCGTAAGCCGTATACAGCCCGTCATCATGAAAGCCCAGCTTCTTTAAGAAAAACCTGGTGCTCATAAGCCCCGCCGAACTGTAATGCGTCAGGCTGTTATAGCCGTACATCATGCCGTCGTTCTGCTCTCTGGGCGCGCAGTCATCAACACGGTAGAATTCACCATCGTCAGATATCTTCGAAAACAAAGCATGGTCTTCATTATAGATATTCCTGTATTCGGCTGCGCCCAGCATACCACCGGCAGTCTGCACCTTAAAGATGTATACGCCGTTTGCCATCAGTACCGCCAGCTGTATCAGTATCAGCGCTGCATTGAAAAGCTCTTTTTTCTTAAGCTGCATCAGATTAAAGGCCCGCGCCGCGCAGACTATAAACACGAACACAAGCAGAAACGCCTGACGGTAAGGATACCCCGAAGGATACATGCCTGCATGCCAGAATAGATTTAGCATATCCACGCACATCGAAGCCGACATGATCAGCATCAGCGCTCCCATGCAGAGCTTTTCCTTAAAGGATACCGCCTTTAAGATAAAGAAAGCCAGAACCAGTATAAGTATCAGTGTCCCCGCAAAGATAAGCGGCCTGCCGAAGTATGTGCTGCTGCCGTCAAACTTAAATATGCGCGCCTGAGCCAGAAGCTGCCAGGGCATCAGGTTCCCGCCCTCGCCTTCGGTCCCTAAAAGCCCGGAATCCTTTGGACTGCCCGCCAGTTCGAATACAGTGGGCAGAAGCGCCGCCATATCAAGGCATACAGCCCAAAGTGATGCCAGTGCAACCCTCAAAAGCTTCCCAAACCACTGCGCAGGCTCATCTATAAGAAGCCACAGTGTCCAGAACACTATAAATATGCATACCATAAAAGCGATATAGTAATTGCACCATACCATCAGAGCCAGCGTCAGCACATAGCCGGCATACTTTTTTTCATCAATAAGCCTGCCCAGCATCCACAAAACTATAGGCATCAGTATGTATACTTCCATCCACATGGGATTGATGACATAGGCCATCATGTATGCGCAGAAAGTATAACTGAGTGCAAAGCCCATGGTGCGCGGCATGCCTTCGTGCCCCCTGCGGCGCAGGTAATATATAAGGAACCTGTCTGCGGCAGCTGCCATAAGCATAAACTTAAGCCCTGCCATCACTGTTACCGCCTCGGGCAGATGCGCTTCGTCAAAAAACAGCAATACCAATAAGACCGGGCTGGACAGATAATAAGTAAAGAAACCTACAGCCCCCGATCCCAAAGCCATGGCCGGCGAATAAAGCAGGTCGTTTTTTCCCGCCCATACGCTTTTGTAATACGAATAAAAGTCGAGATACTGCCGCTTCATATCGAAAACAGCCCAGGTATTATCGCCAAAAGGCGTAAGCCCTGTTATCACGGCAAATATAATGAAAAAAACGCCCGCAGCGGCAGCCGCTGCGAGCGCATGGTTAAATGCTTTTTTATCTGAATACTCTTCTGACAGCAATGACTGTATCATATCCTACTTCCGTAATGGTTATTCCTTTCCTGGAATTATATGCATGCACTATCTGCCCGTTGCCAATGTAGATCGCCACATGTCCCCTGTAGCAGATTATATCACCTGCTCTGGCACCCGCAAGCCCTTCTTCAACCGCATAGGCTGCATTGGGATAATCACCGGAGGATCTGGGCAGAGATACTCCGAAATTAAGATATACGCTCATAACAAATCCTGAGCAATCTGCGCCGTTGGTCAGGCTGGTGCCGCCGTAAACATAAGGATTTCCCACAAACTGGCAGGCAAAAGCCGCAACTTCCGCACCCTTTGCTGCTCCGTCTTCATTCTCCTCACTGCCTCCGTTTTCTTCCTCAGGCTCTTCTTCCGGCGCAGGCGCTTCTGTGGGAGCTTCCGTAGGCGTAGGCTCTGCAGTGGGTTCCGGCGTGGGCGTAGGCGCTTCTGTAGGGATCGGCGTAGGCGTTACGGTAGGCGCCGGAGTCGGCGTTGCCGTAGGCATAGGCGTAGGAGTTGCCGTGGGTGTGGGCGTCGCTGTCGGTTCTATAGCCGTAACAGTGCCCTCTACCTGCATCTGCGTATCAGCTTCTTCCACGGCGCTGCTTATAAGTTCCCCGCCTGCCCATACATCAAAAACATCCAGATCACCGTCCAGCTCTGCTATAGCGCCGGCCGCCTGCAGTACGGGCAGCTCTTCCACAAAAATACTATCCTCAAAGAGCGCTGCTGCGCCTCCCAGATACTCTGCTTCATTCTCCCCTGATAACTCTGCTTCCGCTTTTACAGGCTCATCGTCGGCCGCAATAAGAACACCGCCCGCCGAAGCATACGCCAGGCCGGCTACCGCAAAAACCATGCTCAGTTTTATCAGGAATTTATACTTCATATTAAGTAAATGTAACGAATTCTATATGAATCTTTACAAATTGTTTCTTTTTTGTTACAGTTTGTAAAAATATAACATGATAAATTTTTTATGTCAAGTAAGATCCTTTCGCTCCTGCCTGAGCAAAGGTTTCTTCGGAAAGGGAAATATATGCACAGATCAGCCATAGTAACAGGAGCATCACGAGGCATAGGCGCTGCCATTGCCGCCCGGCTGGCCGCCGACGGTTACGACTTAAGCCTCTGCTGTCGCAGCAATATGGAAGCTCTGGAACGCATGGCCGCAGAACTTATGGAAAGCCATCATGTCAGAATAAGCTGTTTTTGCGGTGATGTGGCCGATCCGGCATTTTGCCGTCAGCTTATCGCTCCCTTTGACAGACTGGATGCTCTGGTAAACAACGCCGGCATTTCCAAAACCGGCCTTATGCAGGATATGCCCGACGACGAGTGGCACAGGCTGATGGATGTCAACTTAAGCAGCGCCTTCTATCTGTCAAAGGCCGTGATCCCTCTTATGCTTAAAGAACACAGCGGCCGCATAATAAATATCTC
>CADAHD010000173.1 GCA_902787595.1 uncultured Lachnospiraceae bacterium | reverse complement strand
GGCTACCTATCCCATTATAGTCCTGATCGTATTCATTATAGCGCTGTTTGCCGTTGCGAGCGTTTATAAGTTCACGCCGCTTGCCATTATGATATCGGCGGCGCTTGTAGGCTTTGTAGTGGCGGTGGTCGTAACACCCATAGGAACAAAGGAGCTGGGCAAGAGTTCTTATCTGGTGGGCAATGTACTGATCAGGCTTCCCGTAGTAGGCAAAATGGTGATGAAGTCCGAGCTTGCAGACTTTGCTTCCAATATGTCGGTTTTTTATGCCTGCGGAGCGGAAGTGAGCAAGGGACTGAGATACAGCGCCAGATCCCTGCGCAACGAAGCGTTAAGGGTTAAGGTATTAAAGGCGGCGCAGATAGTAGATAAAGGCGTTCCCCTTTCTTCAGCCATGGCGTCAACGGGGATCTTCCCGCCGGATATTGTCAATGCCATAAAGAGCGGGGAACAGAGCGGCAACGTGGAAGGCATGCTTGATAAGATAGAAGAGTATTACAGAGCGGAGGTAAAAGGGAAATCGGATATAATCTTTTCCGCTTTCCGGAGCTGATATGAAAGAAAGAAAAATATTAAAGAATAAGTTTTATCTGTATCTGACTGAGTTTTTTGCGGGGATGAGCGTTATGGCAGTGGAACTGGGAGCCAGCAGACTTTTAGCCCCGTATTTTTCTTCCTCACAGATAGTATGGACAATAATCATAGGTACCATAATGATAGCGATGGCGCTGGGAAATCTGTACGGCGGAAGGAGCGCGGATAAGAACCCCGATCCGGATAAGCTTTACGGCAGGATCATCATCGCAGCCATATGGATCGCGGCCATTCCCGTGCTGGGAAAGTATATGATCACCGGCATAGCCGTGGCGCTGATCTTTTCGATCAACAGTAACTTCCTTATTATCGCTGCTTTTGCGGCCTGCATGGTAGTGTTTGTTTTTCCGCTCTTTTTACTCGGAACGGTTACGCCCTCGCTGGTCAAGTATACGGTAAGCAGCATGGATGAGAGCGGGACAGTTGTAGGAAGGCTGAATGCCGCCAATACCATAGGCTCGATAATAGGAACCTTCGTTCCCACTTTTGTTTCCATACCAGCAGTGGGAACGGCCATCACCTTCCTGATCTTTGCGGGCATACTGCTGGCGCTGGCCTTTGTTTATTTTATAACGGAAAAGATATTTGTAAAAAAGATGCCGGTATCCGCTGTGCTCTTTGTGATCTGCTGTATCTTCGGACATAACGGAAGTTTTGCTTTCTGGCAGGATGATCTGAGCTATGAGGGAGAGTCCGTATATAATTATCTGCAGGTATATGAGAATGACAGGGAAGTGGTATTATCCACCAATGTGCTCTTTGGTGTGCAGAGCGTATACCGTAAGGAAAAGGAACTGACAGGCATGTATTACGATTATGCAATGGCTGCTCCTTTCCTGGCAGGTGTTAAGGAAAAGGATAAGCTTGATACCCTGATACTGGGCATGGGCACGGGAACTTTTGCCACGCAGTGTAACCGTTATTTTGACAATATGAACATCACGGGAGTGGAGATAGATGAGAGCATAACAAAACTGGCCAGGGAGTATTTTGAATTATCGGATGATGTGCCTGTGGTCACTTATGACGGCCGCGCCTATCTTAATGCTGATGATAAAAAGTATGACCTGATCATGGTGGACGCCTATCAGGACATTACCATTCCGTTTCAGATGAGCTCTGTGGAATTCTTCAGTCTGGTAAAGGAACATCTGAACGAAGACGGCGTGATGGTCGTTAATATGAACATGCGCAGCGGTGAGGAAGGCGATATCACGCAGTACCTTGCAGATACCATAGCATCCGTATTTGATAATGTTTATACGGTGGATGTGGCCGGCAGCAGCAACCGTGAACTTTATGCATTTACCGACGCAGCCTGCCTTGCGCGTTTTAACGAAGAAAGACAGACAGAGCAGGCGCCGGATCTGAACAGGATGATGGAGCGCGTGGCGGATGGCATTACCGCATACAACGGCGGGGATCTGATCATGAATGATGACAAGGCTCCGGTTGAACTGCTCGGAATGAAGGTGATCGACAGCCTTATAGGTGAGGAAGCATCCTTTTACAAGGAGATATATGAGGAACAGGGACTGGAAGGTCTGCTGAACTGGCTTTGATATAAGAGTTAAATATCGGGCAGCTGTTAACAGGTGCAACTTGGCGGCTGAAAAGTGCCGCTTGCGGGTAACGGTATTGTTCCCGCATTTTTTTTATGTTACAAAGGTTTTACAGAGACAGAAGGAAAGGAGAAAAACATGGAAAATGTTATAAGCATTAAAAATCTGACCAAGACTTACGGCAAAAAAAGAGGCGTGAGCGATATCAGTTTTGATGTGATGAAGGGAGAGATATTTGGCTTTATCGGACCGAACGGCGCAGGTAAATCCACTACGATCAGATCCATGCTGGGCTTTCTCAGATTTAACAGCGGCAGCATAAATATCCTGGGTATGGACAGCGTAAAGGAGCACGAAAAGATACTTAAGGAAGTGGGATATATGCCTTCGGAGGCGCTCTTTTATCCGGCCATGAAAGTATCGGAAGTGATAAAGTATGCAGCAGAAGTGAGAGGGCAGGACTGCAAGGCTGAGGCAGAGATGCTCTGCGAACGCCTTAAGCTGGATACGGGCAAGAAGATCAAAGAGCTTTCGCTTGGCAACAGAAAGAAAGTCAGCATAGTATGCGCGATGCAGCACAAGCCTAAACTCTTTATCTTTGACGAGCCCACCAGCGGTCTGGATCCCCTGATGCAGAACATATTCTTTGAACTGATAAAGGAGTATGTATCGCAGGGGACGACCTGCATGCTCTCCACCCATGTGCTTTCGGAAGTGAAACGATACTGTGACCGCGCGGCGGTGATGAGAGAGGGGCATCTTATAAAGCTCTCAAAGGTAGAGGATCTGCTGGAAACTTCAGTAAAGAATGTAAAGCTTACGGCAGACGGCGAGCATAAGGAATACGTATTCAAGGGCGATATCAATGAACTGATAAAAGATCTCGGTACGAAGAATATCGAGAATCTCTGCATAGAGGAACCTTCGCTGGAGGATCTGTTCATGCATTTCTATGATGGAAAGGAGGAAGCATAATATGCTGGCGATATTTAAACAGGAAATGAAACTTAATCTTAAGAGCCTGCTGATCTGGGCACTGACCGTCGGAGGACTTGGTTTTATCTGTGTGCTGATGTATAAGAGCATGGAAGGCGATGTGATGGAGATGGCGGACAGCTTCTCGAATATGGGAGCTTTTTCGGAGGCCTTCGGTATGAGCACCTTGAGCATTGCAACCCTGGCCGGATTTTTTGCGACCGAGGTCGGTACGGTGCATGGTCTTGGAAGCGCGATGTTTGCAGCCTTCCTTGCATCATGCATGCTGTCGAAGGAAGAGGACGGGCATACCGGTGAATTCCTTTATTCGCTGCCTGTATCCAGATGGAAAGCAGTCACTTCCAAGTGTCTGGCAGTTATTATCAATATTGTGCTGTTTACGCTGATCTGCGGTATCTTTTATGCGCTGGGTTTTGTATGTCTGGGTGAAGATGTTATGTGGAAGGAGCTGATAAGATTTCTGCTTTGCATGCTGTTTATGAATGTTGAGGTGGCTTCGCTTGCCCTGCTGGCATCGGCAGTGTCGCAGCGCAACCGAATGGGAGTGGGGCTTGGAATAGCGCTGGTATTGTATGTGAGCGATATCACCGGCAGGGTCGTGCCGGATATGAAGGATTATCTCTTCGTTGAGCCTTTCTCATTTACGAACGCGTCGGAGATCTTTGCCGGGCTGGATGCACCCGAATACAGCATGCTCATCGGGCTTATCGTTACCTTAGCAGCGCTGGCGGCCGCCTATACAGTCTATCTCAAGAGAGACCTTGCGAGCTAGAGGCGCAGGCGCTATTCTTCCTGCGCCCCGGTCATCCTGAGCGAAGTAAAGGATTTGTTATCATTCACAGCCGAATCGCGCACTCGCTGCGCGATTACGGCCCAAGATTTGTAGCGTGAGATGGGTTTTGCCCATCGCCGCAGGCGATCTTAATTGGCAAAACCCGTTACTATCACGGCCTGAGGGCCGTGATAGTAACAAGGATCCTGACAGAAGCAGATTCTTCCATAGAATGACATTCATACATCATATGTGGTATTATATAATGCATGAAAATAGATATTCAGCATATCTCATCCGGTGAGGATGAAGTCATAGTAAGATACAGGGAAAAAACGCCGAAGATCAAAAGGATACTGGATGCCATAGGCACCGATGATGTGAAGATCTATGGGAAGGCCGGGGACGAGACAGTATGTCTCGTCCTTGATGATATCCTGTATATAGAAACAGTCGATGACAAGACTTTTGCATATACGGCTGACGATGTGGTGCGGCTGGACGGCTCGCTGGCACGGATTGAATATGAGATAGAGGATGAGAGGGTCTTCCGCTGCAGCAAATCCATGATGATCAACATCGATAAGGTCGAGCGGCTAAAGGCGCTGTCATCAAACAGGATAGACGCTACCATGATAAACGGCGAACATATAATCATTTCCAGGACCTACGCCTCTGAGTTCAGGCGCATCCTGAAAGGAGGCAGGCGTGAAAGATAAAAAGAATATCACTTTATTTGAGAGATATCTCACAGGGGAGATAGGGATAGAATTCAAGTCATGCCTGTATTTCTTTGCACAGCTTTTCTTTTACTGTGTGTACAGATTATGTACGGGCAGAACGGAAGCCGGGATACTGCATATGGGCGAGATGATCCTTGCCTGCTATATCATATGCTATATGCAGGTTTATCTGTTCGGAAATTTTGATGAGGCCGATACCCTGGGACTTAAGGAGATCGCTGGGATGCTGATCTGTACGGTCCTGTATACCGTACTCTCTTTTGTGTGTAAATGGTTTGAAGGAAACATATGGGTGATACTGGGATTTGCGGCATATATCATCGTTGTTTATATCTGCATTTTCCTGATCTATAAGATCAAAAGAAAGGTAGACGATAAGAAGCTCAATGAGGATCTTAAAATGTTCCAGAGCGGGAGAAGATAAGCCGGCGTCATCGTTGATATTATATGTAAATTAGGGTATAATATGGTTTATGTGGACAGCAGATAATTGGAAAGAATACAGTGTACTTGATACAGGCGACGGTGAGAAGCTCGAGCGATGGGGAAGGTTTATCCTGGTGCGTCCGGATCCGCAGGTTATCTGGCCCAGCGACCATAAGCATCCGGGCTGGAAGAAAAAGAGCGCTCATTATCACCGCAGCGCTA
>CADAHD010000172.1 GCA_902787595.1 uncultured Lachnospiraceae bacterium | reverse complement strand
TATAAGCGGTCTTACAGGCGGCTCTTCATCGGATACTTACTGGGATAAGAACAAAAGCCGCTCGCGTGAGGGCAGGATACTTTTGATCACCAGAGTTCTTTCAATCGCAGCTATACTGCTGGCAGCGATACTGAACATCAATCTTGAAGGATTTGGTTTCTGAATCTGATATGAGTTTGAGGCCCCTCTTGATATCAAGAGGGGCTTTTTTTGCAGTTTGGGAGATACAGTCGTATCTTTTGCGTTCGAATGATATAACATACAGGCAGAAAGGAAAAAATGAAGAAAAAAGAAGTAAAGACAACTAAAAAGAAGGGAGCCACAGAAAAAAGCCGGAAAAGAACGGTTAAAAGCGGCAAGATTTTTGAAGGCATTATCACTACCAATAGAAAGGGCTTTGGCTTTGTCAGCTGTGAGGGCATGGATGAGGATATCTTTATACCCAAGTCTAAGCTTAACGGCGCCTTTCATCGTGACAGTGTAAAAGTGGAACTGATAAACGGACACGGTAAGCGGAGCGAAGGCCGTGTGCTCAAGGTTTTAAAGCATGAAATAAAGCAGTTGATCGGAACATATCAGCAGTGCCGGGGCTTTGGTTTTGTGGTGCCGGATAACATAAGGGTGGCAGAGGATATTCATATTGCTGCAGGCATGGAGCACAATGCAAAAGACGGTGAAAAAGTCGTGGTCAGGATGCTTTCTTACGGCGGTGACAGAAGAAGCCCGGAAGGACGCATCACAGAAGTGCTGGGTGATCCTTTTGCGCCCGGAGTGGATATACTGTCGGTGATCAGGACACACGAACTGCCCTGTGATTTTGATGATGAGGTTAAAGAAGCTTCTGAAGCCGTACCTGTAAAGATCAGAAAAAGCGAGATAAAGGGACGCAGGGACCTCAGGGATATCATGATGGTCACTATAGACGGCGACGATTCAAAGGATCTGGACGATGCCGTAAGCCTGACGATGAAAGGAAAGGATTATATACTGGGCGTGCATATAGCGGATGTGAGCCATTATGTAAAAGAAGACAGCGTGCTGGATAAAGAGGCGCTCAAGCGCGGCACCAGCGTATATCTGCCGGGAAAAGTGATACCCATGCTGCCCGAGAGGCTGTCAAACGGCATATGCTCGCTTAATGCAGGCGAAGACAGACTTGCTATGAGCTGTATAATGCGTATAAGCGCAAGCGGTCAGATAAAGAGTTATGATATCTGTGAATCGGTGATCAATGTTGACCGGCGCATGACTTATAACAGGGTGGCGGCCATACTTGAAGGAGAGGATAAGGCGCTGCTTAAGGAATATAAGGCTTTTACAGGCATGTTTAAACGTATGGAGAGGCTGGCTCTGGCGCTTAAGAGGATGCGCAGCAAGCGCGGCGCTATCGATTTTGACCTGCCGGAAAGCAAAATAGAGCTTGATGATGAAGGGCGGGTGCTAAGTATAAAGGCTTATGAGCGAAATACTGCAACGGCCATGATAGAACAGTTCATGTTAAGCGCCAATGAATGCGTTGCCTCTTATATGCTGGGCAGGGCTTTGCCTTTTGTATACAGGATTCATGAGACACCTGATGCCGACCGTATGGGAGAGCTTATGGACTTACTTAAAGGCTTCGGTTATAATGTTAAAGGTGATCCGGCAAAGATCAAGCCTAAAGAGGTGCAGAGACTGATAGCAAACAGTCTGGGCAAACCCGAAGAGGATCTTGTGCGTTCTTTATCCTTAAGGAGCATGAAACAGGCCAGGTATTCCACCGAATGCACAGGACATTTTGGACTGGCCGCAAAGGAATATACTCATTTTACATCGCCGATAAGGCGCTACCCGGATCTGCAGATACACCGCATACTTAAAGAGCAGCTTCATGATAAACTGAAAAAGAAGCGCATAGCTCATTATGAGGATATACTTGAGGGCGTAGCCAATAAATGCTCCGAAGCTGAGCGCAAAGCTGTTGACGCCGAGCGGGATGCGGATAAGATGAAGATGGCCGAATATATGCTGGACCATCTGGGAGAAGAATTTGACGCTGTGATAAGCGGACTGACAGGCTGGGGCATGTATGTGCAGCTGCCCAATACCGTGGAAGGCATGGTACCTGTAGCTAAGATACCCGGTGATGAATTCAGTTATTCGGAAAAAGAGCATGCCATGGTAGGGCGCTTCAGCAGATCGCGCTACAGTCTGGGACAGAAAGTCAGGGTAAAAGCAACAGATGTTGATAAGCTGATGCATACCATAGAATTTGAACCGGTATGGGAAGATAAAAGGGGGCGTAAGAAGAAAAATGAAAAAAGACGGAATAAAACTCGTCGCAAATAATAAAAAGGCATATCATGATTATTTTATAATCGAAAAATATGAAGCCGGGCTTGCTTTGGTGGGCACGGAGGTAAAAAGCCTCCGTGCCGGCAAGTGCAGCATCAAGGAAGCTTATGTCCATATAGAGGACGGCGAGGCGTATGTTGTCGGCATGAATATAAGCCCTTATGATCACGGCAATATATTTAACCGTGATCCCATGCGGACCAGAAAGCTTTTGCTGCATAAAGCCGAGATAATCAAACTGATAGGTGATACCTCCGAAAAAGGTTTTACCATCATGCCGTTACAGGTATATTTTAAAGATGGCAGAGCCAAACTGGAGATAGGGCTGGCAAAAGGCAAGAAGAATTATGATAAGCGGGCGGACATAGCCAAGAAAGATGCCCGCCGTGAGCTGGAGCGTGAGTTCAAGGTTAAAAATCTTTAAATATTTTAAGCTGCGGGGTTATTGAAATACGCAGCGTTATCCGATATAATGTTAAGCGCTTAAAATAATATATGGGCCTGTCAGGTTTCGACGGGGTACCTTAAGTTGAAGAAGCTATCCGCAGGAGTGCGTCAAACCCAAAATTAAACTAAACGCTGAAGATAATTTAGCACTGGCTGCCTAAGGGCAGCCCGTCCTTCCCGGTGCACCTGCACATCGGGGTAAGGGCGTCGGTTTGCAGGAAACGCATATGCAAAGCTTTGAGCATATGGCAGATCCATGAAGCTACTGAAACCGTTACGTTGTCGATGACATAACGGCAGAGGGAATGTCTGATCATCGACTATGATAGTAGAAGGGCAAGGGCGGGTGTTTCGGACAGGGGTTCAATTCCCCTCAGGTCCACTTAAATTAATAATTAGTCTTTTTTGGACATATATATGCTGTTTAATTCTCTTGAATTTGCTGTTTTTCTGATAATAGTCTTTGCTGTATTCTGGGTATTGCCTGAAAAAGTCAGGCCGTTTATTCTGATGATATCCAGTTTTTATTTTTATATGCGCTGGAAGGCTGTTTATCTTTTGCTGATCATCGCGATCATACTCATATCTTATCTGTGCTCGCTGGGAATAGAGCGATGCCGTGAAAAGGACGGGAGCCGTAAAAAGCAGAAGCTCTTTGTGGCTCTTAACTGCATCGGCTGTCTGGGGCTCTTATTCTATTTTAAATACTTCAACTTTCTAAGCGAGAGCGTTAATGCTTTTATGCAAAGATTTAATATTTCCGGTGGCGCTCTGCTGATCGATATCTATTTCTATTATTACCTACGCCGCTTTTGTGTCTTTCTTTCCCCAGCTTGTGGCCGGTCCTATAGAACGAAGCACGAATCTGCTGCCGCAGATCAAAAAAGCTCATTCATTCGATTATAAAGAAGCTACCTACGGACTCAAACTCATGGCCTGGGGATATTATAAAAAACTGGTGATCGCCGATGTGTTGGTTGCATATATCGACAGGCTCTACGGGGATATACACGCTCATACGGGGATCGATCTGATCATAGGCGCTGTTTTCTGTTCGATAATGATATATTGTGACTTCTCGGGGTATTCGGATATAGCCATCGGCGCGGCAAGATTATTTAACATAAAACTCATGAAGAATTTTGACAGCCCTTTCTTTTCAAAGTCGGTGGAGGAATGCTGGAGACGCTGGCATATCTCACTCTCAGGCTGGTTTCGTGATTATCTGTACATACCTCTTGGGGGCGGGCGCAAGGGAACGGCGCGTAAATATATCAACTGGCTGATAGTCTTTGCGGCCAGCGGGCTCTGGCATGGCGCTGCCTGGCATTTTGTTCTCTGGGGCGCATCGCAGGGCGTGTTTCAGATAATAGAGAACATATTTAAAAAGCCTTTAAAAAAGTTCAGAGAGAATAAAGCCGGAGCGGTTGTCGCGACTGTGATAACTTTTTCGCTGTTTACCTTATCCTGTATATTTTTCAGGGCGCAATCGGTATCGGATGCCCTGTATTCACTGGGGCATCTCTTTGAAGGTTTTGGCAGCTTATCATATTTTAAGAATAATCTGGATCTGTGGCTGCTGCCGTCAATAGTGATAGCTTTCAGCATACTTTTGCTGGCGGTTTATGACTTTGCGTCATTAAAGACTGATGTGATCGCCTGGGTGGGAGAGAGGCCCAAAGCTGTAAGATATGCGATATACGCGCTTTTGCTGCTGATAATAATGCTGTTTAAGGCATCATCAAAATCCGAATTTGTTTATTTCCAGTTTTAACGGGTGGCGGAATGAATAAAGATATGAAAAAATTCATTATAAAGGTTTTTGTATGGGGGAGCGCGTGTGTTGCGTTTACCCTGCTTTTTTGCTTGCTTGTCGATCCGTATAATGTTTTCCATCCGCTGGATATAAGAGATAACGGAGTTGAACCCGACAAGAATTATATCAAGATGGTATATATACTGCAGAATCCGCAGAAATTTGACAGTTATATGTTCGGAAGCTCCAGGGTGTCTTCTATACACACGGAGAAGCTTGAGGGAGAGAAATGCTATAATATGACTTATTCGTCTGCGGTAGTGTGGGAACATCTGGATAATGTCAAAACGATGATCGCCAATAATGTAAATATTAAAAAGATCTATGTGGGATTAGACAGCATGGCTTATACCATGAATACAAGGGGAAGGGAAGACGATCCGCTGCGCCAGAGCTATGAATATTCAAAGGCGCATCCGCTTAAATTCCTGCTTTCCCATTTAGATACAGCAAATGTTTTCCGATCATTAAATACCAGCCGGAAGCATAAAGTTAACCCTGAATTTGGCAGGATATTTTATGAATATGGCTGGTCTATGGATTATGACCTGCCCGGAATGGATTATCTGATAGGCGCCTGGTCGCAGCCAAGCATAGGTGATTCGCCCGATGCAGATGAGCAGTTTGATAAAGCACTTGACAGCGTAAGGGAACTTAAGAGCATATGTGATGAAAATGATATAGAACTGGTGGTATTTCTGCATCCTGTTTTATTTAAAGCTTATATAGCTTCCAAACCCCAGAGATACCAGGAGTTTATGAGGGAGCTGGCGCAGATTACGGATTATTACAATTTCAGCGGAGTCAACGATATTACCGTAGATTATTCGAATTATACCGATCCGAGCCATTATACCGCGCAGATAGGCGATATCCTGATAGATGTCTTTAACGATGGAAAGGTTGATGAAAAACTTTATGAACAGGGCTTTGGCTGGCATGTTGATGCCGGTAATGTCGATGAACTCATAGATGTTCTTAATGCAACCGAAAAATGGTATAGTCATTATTTATGAAAAAAGGGTCTGCGCCCTTTTTTTCTTTTGAAATATTACTATTTACACGCTTATTTGTTTGCTGTAATATACTTCTTGTTTCCATATCAACTTAATTTTAGGAGGAAATTATGAAAAAGAGGATTTTGAGTGTGATAATGGCAGGTCTGACCGCATTTTCAATGGCAGCCTGCACTAACGGCGGAGGCGAGGCCGGAAATACCGGAGATAACGGCGACAGCGGAAATGCTTCCGGCAGTAACGGCGGCGTAAAGATCGGAGCTATCCTTGTCGGTGATGAGAACGAAGGATACACTTACGCGCACATTGAAGGCATCAAGAAGGCAGCGGCAGCTACAGGCATAGGCGAAGAAAACATTGTCTGGAAGTATTCGGTGCCGGAAGATGAGAGCTGTGAGACTGCAGCAAAAGACCTTGTGGATCAGGGCTGCAGCGCGATCTTCTCCAACAGTTACGGACATCAGTCATTTATGCAGCAGGTGGCCAGCGAGTATCCCGATGTGCAGTTTGTTTCCATGACAGGTGATACTGCTGCAGCAAGCGGACTGGAGAATTTCTCAAATGCTTTCACTAATATCTTTGAAAGCCGTTATGTATCGGGCGTTGTTGCAGGCATGAAGGTAGCTGAACTGGTAGCTGATAATAAGCTCAGCGCCAACAATTATGATGCAAACGGAAACGTGCTCATCGGTTATGTAGGCGCATATCCCTATGCAGAGGTTGTTTCGGGCTATACCGCATTCTTCCTTGGAGTTCAGTCCGTATACCAGAATGTATCCATGGAAGTTAAATATACCAATTCCTGGTTTGATATCACCAAGGAAGGCGAGACCGCAAATGCGCTTATGGCTGACGGCTGTGTTATCATTGGCCAGCATGCGGATTCAACAGGCGCTCCTACAGCTGTAGAAGCAGCTCTTTCTTCAGGCAAGGTTGCTTATTCCGTAGGTTACAATGTTGACATGCTTAATGTAGCACCCAATGCAGCGCTTACTTCTTCTACTAACAACTGGTCTGTTTACTATCAGCATGCATTTGAGCAGGTACTTGCAGGGCAGAAGATAGATACCAACTGGGCAGAGGGGTATTCTCAGGATGCCGTAGGCATCACCAAGCTGGGTGATTCCTGCGCAGAAGGCACAGCAGATAAGGTAGCTGAGGTTGAGGCTGCTATAAAGAGCGGTTCACTTCATGTATTTGATACATCCAAGTTTACTGTTGAGGGCAAGAGTGTAGACAGCTTCAAGACCGATGATGGTTTTGAGTGCATAAGCGACGGATATTTCCATGAGTCGGAGCATATCTCTGCGCCTGCATTTTCACTTCGCATAGACGGCATAACAGAACTTAACTGATATTATTATGAGGGGAGTGTTACCGCACTCCCCTTTTTTACATTATGAGGGTTATCATGGGAGAAGCGGTTATTTCTTTAAGGAATGTCAGCAAGAGTTTCGGTGAAGTGCTGGCTAATGATAATGTCAGCATGGATATTTATAAGGGGGAGATCTTATCGCTTTTGGGAGAGAACGGAAGCGGCAAGACTACATTGATGAATATGCTCTCCGGCATTTATTATCCGGACAGCGGGCATATCAGCGTAAACGGCAAAGCCGTTAATATCAGGGATCCCAAGGATGCTTTTGAGTGTGGGATAGGTATGGTCCATCAGCATTTTAAGCTGGTGGATGTTTTTACTGCTGCGGAAAACGTAGTGGTGGGAATAAAGAATAAAGGCCCTTTTGATCTGAGGTCGGTTGCCGCGCAGATCAAGGACATATGCGATAAATACGGATTTGTTATGGATCCGAATAAAAAAGTATATGACATGAGCGTGTCTGAAAAACAGACACTTGAAATAATAAAGGTGATATACCGCGGAGCGGATATACTGATACTGGATGAGCCTACCGCCGTGCTCACGCCGCAGGAGACGGAAAGGCTGTTTACGGTTATCCGCAATATGAAAAAAGACGGAAAGACCGTGATAATCATAACGCATAAACTGCACGAAGTGCTTTCCATATCAGACCGTGTGGCTATATTGAGGAAAGGCGCCTATATAGATGCAGTTGCTACTAAGGATGCTACAGAGGAAAGCCTTACGGAGATGATGGTGGGCGAGAAGGTAGAGCTGAATATCGAACGCCCCGAAGTAAAGGATAAGAAATTAAGACTTAAGGTAGAGCATCTTTCCTGCTATAACGCAGACGGAATCAAGATGCTTGATGATGTTAGTTTTGAAGCATACAGCGGTGAGATCCTGGGCATTGCCGGCGTATCCGGAAACGGGCAGAAGGAACTGCTGGAATCGGTTGCCGGGCTTCAGAATACCATGCCCGGTTCTTCCATATCTTACTATTCACCGGAAGACGATAAAGAAAGAGAATTGCTTGGACTAACCCCCAGAAAGATCAGGGAGCTGGGAGTGCATCTTTCTTTTGTGCCTGAGGACCGTCTGGGCATGGGCCTTGTGGGTTCCATGGGCATGTCTGAAAATATGATGCTAAAGGATTACAGCGAAGGCAATTCCATATTTACCGATAAGAAAAAGCCTAAGGAGCTGGCGGAGCAGATATTAAAGGAACTTAAAGTGGTGACTCCGGGAATATCCACACCTGTCAGGCGCCTGTCGGGAGGCAATGTGCAGAAGGTCCTGGTGGGACGTGAGATCGCAGCATCTCCCGCGGTTTTGATGACGGCCTATGCAGTAAGGGGGCTGGATATCAACACATCCTATACGATCTACAGGCTTCTGAATGAGCAGAAAACATCCGGAGTAGCTGTGATCTATGTAGGTGAAGACCTGGATGTGCTGATGGAACTGTGCGACCGCATACTGGTATTGTGCGGAGGCAGAGTCAGCGGCATACTGGACGGAAAGAGCGCAAAGAAAGAAGACATAGGCAGGCTAATGACTACATATGGCGGCGGAAAGGAGAAAAAGTGATGGCGGCTGAGAAGAAAGAACCTTTCATCAGGCTGGCTAAGCGGGATGTGATGCCTGTGGGAAATAAAATAGCGGTCAGGCTGATAAGTCTGGCTATTGCCCTGATAGTCTGCGGACTGCTTATTTTTGCCATTACGGGGATAAACCCTCTCGAAGTATACAGCACAATGATCACCGGCGCTTTCGGCACAAAGACCAGGATATGGGCTACGGTCAAAGAGATGATGATGTTAGCCTGCATAGCCATAGGTCTGGCGCCTGCGTTTAAGATGCGTTTCTGGAATATAGGCGCCGAGGGACAGGTGCTGATAGGCGGCATAGTTACTGCAGGCTGCATG
>CADAHD010000171.1 GCA_902787595.1 uncultured Lachnospiraceae bacterium | reverse complement strand
AGCAACCTTCCCGAGTGCTTTAACAGCCTCTTCGTCATTATCCACGCCGCTTACGGAAAGCCTCTGATTGCTGATCGTCTTCTGCATATAGGTGTAATTATCCGTAAATTTGTGCGCTCTCTGGGCGTTCAACGCCACATCGCCCAGTATCGTGACCAGATACTGATCCGCGCTGCAGCCACGGAAACTCATCATCGTGGTATCTTTGCCAAGTCTTATCATATCCTTAACAATGTCATTTTTTTCAACGCCATCGGATACGTTGGCATTCTCACGGCGGGTAGCCAGCAGATTTGCATCTGTCACCAGCTCGTCTGCAACTCTCATGTTTCCGGCGGTCAGCAGGTAATAATCAGCCCTGTCCTTAAGTGTAATATTACTCGTTGCAGGATTTCCGTCTTTATCCGTATAAGAAAGAGTCAGTTCCGGAGGGAGCTTGATCTTTCCGTCTTCCAGCTTTACATCATCTACGGTATATTCCACGCCCGAAGCATCCTTAAGCTTGCTGCCCACTGCAGGCACCCGATAGGTTCTGCCTTCTTTCGACATAAAATGCGTAATCCCCGTGGATTCCGTTATATCATAGAAAGCCCCGCTTCCGTCCACAATGCGGCTGCTCTTTTCCAGATCCAGCTCAGTGCCCTTTATGTCATGCGTGCCCACAAACATATTATGGCCGGCGCTTCCGTCATCGAGGGTGCCGCTTCTTAAGATATCGTTAGAAGCCGTGGAATAAAGCCTTACCCACTCATTCATCTGTGAAAGATAATAAGGTATGCCCTGATAGCTGATGCCCTGTCCCACCTGGGCGTTATCGGATGCGTCACGTGCCTGCTGCACTTCTATAAGACTGCCGTCACGGCTCTTATTGCGCGTATCATCGAGCATAAAGGTGAACTTAGCCTTGCCGCCTTCAGTATATTCGTAACTCCAGTCAGTGAAGTAAAGATTGAGGCTGGATACGGTGATAATACCGCCGTCCCTGGTAAGATTAAGTTTATTAAGATCTTTCAGGAAATCAGCGCTCGCTTCAACAGTAACGGTACGCGTGGTCAACTGTATGCCGTCTTCATCAAGCACCGGATCGCCGTTATCATCGGTCACGGGAACGCCGGTCTTCACATCGGTCACACGGCCGGTAAAATTCTCATTATTGTTACCGTCACGCATCTGTATCAGACCTGCCAGCTTGCCGTATGAATGCTCCGAATTGATATTCAGCGCATCTCCTTTCTTACGGTAATCATCGGCAGTCCAGTCGTTTTCATAACCGGTAAAATATATATCATACAGACCGGTTATATCGGTCTGATTAACCTTCACTTCCGGTTCACGGGTTACGCAGGTCAGCGTATGATAAGTATTGGCATCTACCAGTGATTGTCCGCATATCTTTACGATATATCTGCTGCCGCCGGTACTGCGGGTGGTATTGTTCAGATCGATAACATCCTGTTCTTCCGCTTCCACATCCACTATCTCGGACAGCTCGTCCACCATCAGATCGCGCTGATCGCGCAGCTCATTGGCAATACGCCCCGAGTTCATCTCTATGACGTTTATCTGCTTGTTCAATGAGGCTATCTCTTCGGCTAAGGAGTTTATGCGGTCTACATTTACCTTTATCTCCTGGTTTACATCATCCTGAAGTTTCTGCATATTAGTGTACATATCATTGAAATATGTAGCCAGGTTTCCCGCTTCGCCTATCATCTGCTGGCGGTATTTGGTATCGTAAGGATTCTTTGCCAGCTCTTCCAGTGAATTGGAATACTCGCTGAAGATCGTAGTAAAGCCTTTAACAGTGTCATCATCACGATAGTACTCTTCTATGCAGTTCATGTAATACTCTTTAACTTCATAGGTCCCCAGCTTAGACTGGTTCTGCCAGTATTTCTGATCATAGAAACCATCCCTTATGCGCTCTATAGCCAGTGTTTCAACTCCGGCTCCCACGCAGCCGTAGGTCGTGAAAGCCCTTATGGCTTCCGCAGCCTGCGTAGTCACGTTCTGGCGGCTGTAGCCCTTGGTCTCCACATTGGCTATGTTGTTTGCCGTGGTATTAAGAGCTGCATTGGCAGCCTGAAGCCCCGTATATGCTGTATTGAGTCCCATAAAAGTAGATGACATGGCTTACTCCTTTCAAGCACCCAAAGTGGTGATGATGTGTTCTATACACTCGTCTATCACATTGATAAATCTGCTGCTGGCGTTATAAGCATTCTGGAATTTGATCATATTTGAAAGCTCTTCGTCGGTAGCTACGCCTATATCGCCCTGGCGGTTGGCCTCGATCGCATCAACAGTCAGATCCTGGTTTTCCTTAAGATTCTTATATACATTGCCCGAATTGGCTATCTGAGCAACAAAATTAGCATAATACTTGCGAAGGGAAGTCTTATTGGTAAGCGTAGGATTAAGCACGTAAGACTCGCTGGCAAAAGCATCCCTGAGCGCCTCTGCGCTGGCGCGGTCTTCAGATCCATCCGGAAGTCTGAGGCCCAGATGCGTAGGATACTGTAAAAGATCCGAACATACTACCAGGTTTGCCGTGGTAAACCAGGTACCGTTATTGTTGGGGTCCTCGCCCTTAAGGCTTAAATAATTGCCATCGGCATCGCGTCTGCATTCATCCGTACTGATGCGCTCAAAGATCTGAACCGGCTTGCCGGTCTCATCTCTCATATAGCCCAGGGTCTTATTCTTTGAATTATCCCTTCCCATAAGGCCGTCCAGAGCCTTGCTCACCTTGTTATACAGCTCACTGTACTGGGTATAAGCCTCAGTATCAGAGCGGAAGTTCTTATCTATATTGAAGAATTTATTATCAAGCGCATCCAGCACACTCTTCTTAAGTGCCTCATCCACCACTTTGCCTTCAAGCATACCCTTAACCGTGTCTATAAAGGCGTCATCAAAAAGCTGAAGCTTTGTGTAGTCCTGATCGGTAGTGTTGTATGCGTAATAATCCTGAAAATCAAGCATCAGGCCTTCTATACGCTCATCTGCCGTCATCGTCACATTCTTGAGCACATCATTTACGGTAGTGGTAAAGTTGTTTACCAGGCCGTCAAATTCCGCCATAAGATTGACCATAACCGAATCGGCCACTTTTGCATAAGTCTCTTCATCTGCCAGATCCCTGTAGGTCCCGCGGTGATTGCCGCGCGCCAGGAGCAGTCCCTTAAGCTGTCCCACATCTGTATCCAGCTTTGAAGAAATGGGCAGATCCCAGTTAAAAACCTGACCGGTAGCCGTGATATTCGAAAGAGGATTATTTCTTACGGTATCCGGGATATATCTTCCGTCCCTCATGGGATCCGGAGTGGCGCTGTCCTTCCAGAATACATTATAGAATCCGGGAGTTCCCACACGGTCATCTTCCTCTGTCTGATAACCCATCTCATTTACTGTATTCATGGTAACGAAGTCATGTCCTTCAAACTTGACCAGTATGTTACCGTAAGCATCCTCCGTGTAGCTTATATTTCCAAGCCCCCCCAGCTCATCGAGCGCCAGATTACGCTGGTCATAAAGATCGTTGGGGTTCTCTATCCCGCCGGTAGCAATGGCTCGTATATGTTCGTTGAGCTTGAATATCTGCCTTCCTATGCTGTTTATCTTATCAACGCAGCCTTTAATCTGCTCATTCAGCTTATCCTGATAGGAGCTCATATCTTTGTATACGTTCTGAGCCGCCTCCACAAAGGACTGCGCATACTGCATTACCATAGCCTGATTAACTTCGCTGCAGGGCTCCTTTGCCAGCTCGGAAACCGAATACCACATATCCTCCATAGCTTCTTCAAAGGTGGGGCCGTCCATCTCACCAAAGATATCCTGTATCTCTTCTATTGCATTGTTCGAAACGGTATAAAAGCTCTGGCGTCCCGCCTGATTACGGTAAGAAGCATCCACAAAACGGTCCCTCACCTGGCGCACTTCCGTGATAAATACACCCAGGCCGGTCTGCTTCATGGACACGCCGGCATTATTCTTTGAAAGGAAATTGTATTCTCTGGTACCCTGGGATACCTGCTGCCTGGTATAGCCCTTTGTGTCCGTATTGGTCACATTGTGGGCCACTACGTTAAGGGCTTCCTGCCCCGACTGCAGTCCCGATACTCCTAAATATAAGCTTCCGAACAATCCCATAGCATCTACCTCACTAAGATTCCAAAGAATCCGTCTACTGCTTAGCGTCGAATCGTTTTGTGCCACTGCCCATTATAGTCCCTGTGGCATATGCGCTACTATTATAATCGGCAGTTTCGGGCGCTGTCTTTAGCGATTGGAGCAAATTCATCTCAAATTGGACCATTTCCAGGGAGCTCTGCAACAATTCCCTGTTCTGCTCATTCACCTGCTTCATATTATTCATGGTGGTCTTAAGCCTGTCATGAAGCGCAGTCAGCCTGGCCTGCTCCGTGGGGCGTTTCTCCATCATTTTGATCAGGTCTCCCAGCTTTATCTCATCCGCCTTCTTATTGGTAACTTCCGCGATATCCTTCATAACCTGGATACGCTCTTTCTCAAGTTTCTGGATAACAGCCACTATCTCCGTTTCCGCCTCGGTTATCCTGTTAAGCTCATCCAGCTCTCCCTTTATGATAACAGGCGTTTTCTTTTCCGAAAGCTCTATAAGCCGGGTATACTCTGCGTCTTCTTTCTCCAGTACATCTATGATACTGTCCATCAAACTTGCCATACTTCATTTCCTCCTTTTCTGTACCAAGCCTTCCCCTTGAGGGCGCATGGCGTCCAGGGGACGCCAGTTTTGCGCCGACCGAAGCGGAGCGTAGATAGGTGGCCCGGAGGGCCGGATGAGGTGTCCCCCTACTACAAGAAGCGCCTGTAAGGCTTATACTTCCCTACAGGCACCTCCATGGTCCCATTAATTCGTTTCCTGCTTAAAATGCAGCCTGTGCAAATTTCTCCAGAATCTTATCGGCAAAATCACTGCTGCTGACATCATAGGTATTGTTCTGGTAGCTGGACTTAAGCTCAGCGATCCTGTCTTCCCTGACATCAGGCGTTGATGAAACTGCCTGTTTCGCAACCTGCAGATCCTTCCCCGCTCCTGAAATATTCAGCTTATCTCTGAAATCAGGTGCGGCTGCAGGGCTCGTCTTACCCGCCGGCCTGGAAACATTGTACAAATTCTGGATCTGCGAATATGCCTCTATCCTCATATCGCCATCCTCCTCCTTACATGAAACTGATGATTTTGTGTTCTTGCATTATGTATCGGCATATTGCCCCAAGACTTTAGAGAAATACACAAAATTTCTTTTATTGGGATAATTGCACAAAACAAACTTTGGAATTGCCCAAAATCACCGGCAGGGCATACAAATAAAGCATTCCTGCATCCAAATCTATCTGCAGGATATCAAAGCTCTCCTGCGTCCGGTCTCCAAGGCGGCGCTCCGGTACCACAGCCCCCTCCGGCTTATGATCCGTAAAATACTCACATTTCGCACAATTGACGGATATTATCGGGAACTGCCCGTTATTCAGCTCATTAAACAAATGGTCGCAATGGTTATGCCCGTTGATAAATGCCAGTATCCTGTCGGCATAGGTATCCAGCACAGCGATCAGCTTCGTCCGGTTACGTATATCCTTAGCCCAGGACTGAAGCCGTACTAAGGGTGTAACATGCGATAAGACTACCGCTTTATATCCTTCGGGCATGGTCCTCAGCGCCGCATCAAGCCAGTGTATACAATAATCGGTGAACCCGTATCTGACAGCTTCCTTAGGGTCAAAGGAATCAATACATATGATACGCAGGCTTTCCTCCGGGTAATCAATGTAATACTGGGGTCTTTCAGGATAACATACCTCCGGATTCCCGCGGAAATAGTTATAATCATGATTCCCGGGTACGAAATACAAGGGAATGCCCAGTGATCCCAGGTCCTCTATGCATCTTTTCTCTATCTTTTTCGTTTCTTCCAACGGGAGCCATCCATCCGTCATATCCCCCAGGTGCAGAAGGCCCGTAAAGCTTAGCCTTTCATTCAGTGCTTTGAGGGCAGCCATTGTATCCTCCCAGGTCCCGTTATATGCGAAATGCGAGTCCGCAATAAGAAGAAAGCAGGGCATTTCTCTCCCTGCTTTCATATTATTACCTGCCACCCGGTCTGCAACAACCTCTGCTTCCTCTTCTATCCAGTCAGGAACGTGTCCCGGGGCTCTCCATTCTTCCCAGACGGATTCCGGAGCATAATCATAGGTATATATCCACTTATAGTTCTTATCAGTTATCAGTTTCATAATCCTGTATCTCTACCGGCTTCCCAGCCACATTAAACATATGTGCAATGCGTCCGGCATCACCATAAAAGCCGGAACACAAGCTTACCAGTTCATTAAGATCCGCATCTTTTTCGTTGATTATTACTATGTTGCTGATGCTTTCCGCTTT
>CADAHD010000170.1 GCA_902787595.1 uncultured Lachnospiraceae bacterium | reverse complement strand
GGATTCAGGAGTGTGTTTCCGAGGTTCGTGGTGAGATGCCCCGTAACGATGTGCAGATAGAGCTCATCGATATCAACGGTGGTTCTCCCCAGCAGATCGCTACAGCGATCACCGGCACCAGAGTTTGGCTGCTTACCAATGCATGGGTAACCAAGTACACCGGTCCCGAGCTTGATGCCAAGACATCTGATGTGGCTATTGAAACAGTGGAACTGGCTTACGAAGAGCTGGTAATCCCCAACTAAGTTTTACATGCACCCTGCCCCGGCTCCCGGGGCGGGGGGTTTTGTGTTTTGCGGTATGTGCCGCGCGCTGCGCTGCAAGAGCTATAAGCGTCCCTATCCCGGTCAGGCAAAGGATATTAACGCGATACATATCATAGAATATAAAGCGAAATAAACAGGAGGTATCAAATGGAAACCGAATTTGAGTTCACATTACCCAAAGGATATATAGACGGAAACGGAGAGATACATAAATACGGCAAGATGCGTCTGGCTACGGCCGGAGATGAGATGAGGGCACAAAGGGATCCGCGTGTTCTGGCAAATCCTTCCTACCTTACCATTGTGCTGCTGGCAGCCGTGATCACCGAGATCGAAGGCGTTGCGACTATAGCGCCCAACATCATCGAGAGGCTCTTTACCGCAGACCTGGCATTCCTTCAGGATATGTATCAGAGGATAAATGATATAGAGCCGCCCACGATTCATTTTGTCTGCCCCGATTGCGGAAAGGAGCATGACATACCTCTAAATTTTACGCAGGAGGGATAAAGCTCTATCCTCAGGATGAGCTGTTTAAGGAGATGGCATTCATATCTTATTACTTCCACTGGAGCGAGAAAGAAGTACTGATGCTGGATCATTCGCAGCGGAGACGGTGGTGTAAGGAGATAAGCACGATAAATGCATCACTTAATCCCTCGGACAAGAAGAAAGAAAAGTCGATAACCGAACTTAAACCATTTTAACGGAGGAAGCCTATGGGCGAACATTGGTTGATACCAAGTTTCAATTTCATGCTGCGGGTAGACGGTGCTTTTGATATACCGCTTAAAAGTGTGCAGCCTTTTTCGCGTGACAATGAGTACGAACCCATTCAGGAAGGCGGCATGAACGATTATGTTTATCTTAAGCGCAAGCCCATAACCCAGCCGTTTAAGCTGGTTATCGAAAGGTATGTGAATTATAATCTTTCAATCGCTGATCCGCTCTCTAACGGTACTGAGCTTTTGCTCCCGCTGCTTTTATTCGTTGGAAATAATACAGGCGGTTCACAGACTTATTCCCGCTATTATACTTTTACCGGTGCAGTGGTAATGGGGAAACAGTACGGCGGCCTGGATGCGGAAAAGAGCGGACTGCTCACCGAGACGATAACCTTTGGTTATAATCATATGTTCTGCACCACATTGCCGCTCAGTGAAGATGTTACCGATCCTGCCTGGAAATTGGAATCTAAAACAGGCGGAAAGGGTAAGCTTTATGCGTCTAAAGGCCGTAACCTCGATAATAACACAGTTAAAGAGGCGGAAATGGCAGAAAAAGCAGCACTCTGGCAGTTTGATGATAAAAAAGTTGACGGTAAAGGCAAAAAGTCACAGAAGCCCTTACCGGGATCGGTTGATGAAAATGGTAAAAAGATAGAGAACAAGCCTGAACAGAGAAAGTATATATTCGGTCTTGAGAATAATGAGAATTATCAGAAGGCAGAGGGTGAGACATCTACACGCTCAGCAAAAGTCCTTCCCAAGAGTACCGGAAAAGAAGGTGAAAAGGCCGGTTCCGTAGAGCTTACAAGGGGTCAAATGATTGAAAAAGCCCAAAGGTTTGAATGGGATGAGGGAGGTCTTTATACAGGCAACGGCGTGCGTAAGGCCAGACATCATGACGATCTTATGGAAAAGCACACACAAACGATGGTAGAGAACGCCAAGGAGTGGAAATTCGATAAAAAGACCAAGGCAGGCGCAGGAACCCGGAGTTCCCAGAATTATAAAGAACTGCCTGATGGCTCCAGCACCGGACTGGGCCGTGCCGAAGATACTCAGACCACGATGGAAGGAAGAGCCGCAAAGGGGGTCAAAATAACGGATAACGGTACAGACGGTAATAAGGGGATCGCCCCCAGAAGGTGGAATTTTGATGATAAAGCACCCGCGACCAAGGATGGAAGAGGTGACCGCAGCCGTCAGAATGCCGTAGCAGACAAAAACGGTGAAGTTGAGAGCGGAATAGGAGTCAGTGAAGCATCTAAGGAAGAGATGATCAACGCAAGAAAAAAGTGGGCTTTTGCCAGAGATAAATATGTTAAAGAAGGCAATAAGGTGCAGTCTGCGGTGAAGGCAGAGGGCGTAGTGGAAGAAGACGCAAAGTCTATGGCGCAGAAGGCAAAAAAGTGGGATTTTGACGAGTTGAAAAAGGAAGGCGATGGGGAAAGAAGCCGTCAGAATGCCGTAGCAGAAGGCAATGGAGCTGATGGAGCTACAGGACTGGGAGTTACCGAGCTTGACAGGGACAGCATGATCAAGGGAGCTAAAAAATGGGTATTTTCCAATGATCCCAACGGGAATGAAAATACGACCAGTCATGTTAAGCCTACTGATCCCGAGCTTTCGAGGGATACCATGATAGGAAAGGCAAAAAAAGCAAAGACCAAGCCGGATAAGAGTCCGAAGCCTGAGCCGCGCACATGGAAATTTGATGATAAGGAACCGGCTACCAAGACGGGGCAGGGAACTGCCAGCCGTGTGACGCCGCGTGCGGAAGAGCTTACAAAAGATCAGATGGCCGGTAAAGCAGTAAAGCATGTAAAACAATCCATAACAGATTTCCTTATGGGGTAATGATAAATGCTTAAACTTCGAGCACCGATAAAATTAAGCATACGTAACGATCTGCTCCAGTCGGCGGAAAATTTCTGTGAACGCATAAGAGGCAACTTCTCATACATGGGAAGCGAGCTCAATGAGGCGGATCTTTTGCATCTTACCACACAGCCGCCTGAAGTATATATGATGGGCGGAGGCATGAGCAGCCTTATCAGTAATGCGAACATTGAAAATAATCAGATACAGAAAGTAAACATCATCAATAATCTGATAAACAGGATACTTGTAAGCGCTGATGCAAAGCTTTCTTATCAGGATACCGTATATATCAGCAATGTGCTTCATAAGCTGGGTATAAGGGATGAGCGTAAGTTCATGAAAGAGGTTCACCGCCTTACCAGACAGACACAGGAACTGAACAGCACCACTCAGGCATACTGGGAAAATGTTGAAGAATTGCGGAATATGGTCTCGGAATATGCCGGGGATCTGCGCATGGAGTTCAGGAGTGAGACAGAGATACTGAATTCAAGCGTTCTGCATCTGCATGAGAGCGTTAACAGGCGCTTAAAGACAGCAGCCATTTACCAGATCATGCGGAATTATTATGAGAATATCGAAGGCGCAAGGAATATTTCCAATGCGGAATTCCGAATCAGCGAACAGGGACGTTTTGCAAAAGAAGTGCTCTTAAGCCGGCTTCGCGAGACCGTGCGTCAGGAGGCGCAGCCTCTTGTTTACAGACACGATAATATATACGAGGGTGACGAGACAGAGATCAGCAGCATGAGCATTGAGCAGATAAATGAGCGCATAAACTCTGCAGTGCTGATGAATCTCATAGATAATATATATGAGTTGTCTTATGAGCGCATAGACCATCATATGCGCAACTGGATATCCGCGGAGGATTCTTTTTACGGGGCCTCGGATAATGTGTTATACAGACTTGAGCAGAATACAGCGTATCTTCAGTATCTGCATGAACAGTATTATGCAAATATTGACAGAGGCGATGTTTATGAAAGCGAGACAACGTTCATTAAACAGCTTTTAGAGCTGAGACAGAATATCGACAACAGCATAAGACAGGATACTGAGTATTCAAGCAGTGAAGAGCGTATAAATATAGATGAACGCTATCAGAGCAGCAGCCGCACAAATATAGAAGGGGACAGCTTTGAAACGGCAGAGATCATCCATGAGGGTGATGTGAGCCGGAATACAGAAAATATTGATAACAGCTCTCAGATAAACGAAAGCCTTTATCAGGTATATCAGCAGAATGTGGCCAGAAACCGCCGCTACATGCAGAACCTTAAGAATATCCTGGAGAATAATGCGCCGCAGCAAAGCAGCGAGACTCCCGTGCAGATGACGCAGAGAGCTGCAGCGATGGCTTTGGAACATCAGGATCAGGTGATAGAACAATATCTGCATTCTGAGGAGCGTGAGAGCGAGAGGATCGAAACCATAAGGCAGGAGAGCGAAAAGCTTCTCCATCCCCTCCAGCAGAGAGCGCATCAGCTTATCAGAGAATATATAAGGGAACCGCAGCGTTTCTATATGTCAGAACAGATATCGCAGGATAATATAGGTATCCTTCTGCATGACATAAGAAGCGTGATGAATGAAGAAGCTGCGCGGGAGGCTCAGCAGGCCGGCGCGCAGGAAGGGCTTTTACCCGGGATCACGGATCAGGCTAAAGAAGCACCGTTTTATCCGCCTTCTTCTGATACCAGGGTTGCAGCGCCTTATCCTGAAAGCGGAAGATATCAGCCGGAGGCCGGAGCAGAGCGTTTATATGAGAGTATAAACCTTCAGAATATCTTCCCGGTGTATAATTTAACGCAGACAGAAGAAGAAAATGTTACAATAGAGAGCATAGCCGGCAGCGTGCGCGAGCATGCCCGGGCGCTCAGGGAAGCAGCAAAGGATACGGAAGCTTCAAGGGAGCTGATCGAGAATATATACCGTGAAGAAAGCACGACGGAGAGAGAATTTGCTTCATCTGTCACGCAGCGTGAGGAACGCAGCGAGCGCGAAGTGATGGTAAGACATCAGAATGAGACAGTGACCCGTCTGCTTGAGGAAACTGTAAACCGCTGGGCAAGGCGCAGACTTGATGAAACTGCTCCGCATACGGTTTTTGAGCAGGAGAATCTTTCGTTTGTACATAAGAACATGGAGACTTCTGTAGATGAGGAAACCATTGAAAGCCTCAGACAGGAAATGTTCCGCCTGGAGGAGACACAGCGCAGCATTAATGAGCATACGCAGAATCATGTGAGCGAAGAAACAACCGTTATCAATAATGTGAACAGCCGTATTGTGGAACAGAACAGGGAAGATATAATTAATGTTGTGAATAAAAGCATGAGAGCCCAGCTGGACGCCATAACGGAGCGGGTATACGGCAGGATAGAAAGACAGTTAAAAAACGAGCAGAGAAGAAGAGGTTTATGATAAATGGCTGGTGAAGCACCCGGTGGAACAATCGGAACATTAACTGCCGTAGCAGATACATTAGCGGCAACTGAAGCGGCAACC
>CADAHD010000169.1 GCA_902787595.1 uncultured Lachnospiraceae bacterium | reverse complement strand
TGGGAAACACCCCTCTTGTAGAGGTTACCAACATTGAAAAGGAACTTGAGCTTAAGGCTACCGTGCTGGTAAAGCTTGAGTACTTCAATCCTGCCGGAAGCGTAAAGGACAGGATCGCAAAGGCGATGATAGAGGATGCCGAGCAGAAGGGTATATTAAAGGAGGGATCGGTTATTATCGAGCCCACCTCCGGAAATACCGGTATAGGTCTGGCTGCCATATCTGCAGCAAAGGGCTACAGGATAATCCTTACCATGCCCGAGACCATGAGCGTTGAAAGACGCAGCATCCTTAAGGCATACGGAGCAGAGATAGTACTGACAGAAGGCTCAAAGGGCATGAAGGGCGCTATCGCAAAGGCTGAAGAGCTGGCAAAGGAGATCCCTGATTCCTTTATCCCCGGACAGTTTGTTAACCCGGCTAACCCCGCAATACATAAGGCTACTACCGGCCCCGAGATCTGGAAGGATACCGATGGTAAGGTAGATATATTCATTGCAGGCGTAGGAACCGGCGGTACGGTTACCGGAACCGGTGAATATTTAAAGGAGCAGAATCCCAATGTGAAGGTAGTTGCTCTGGAGCCGGCAGATTCTCCCGTACTGTCAGAGGGCAAGGCAGGCGCGCACAAGATTCAGGGTATAGGCGCAGGTTTTGTGCCCGATGTTCTGAATACCAAGGTTTATGATGAGATCTTCAAGGCAGCAAACGAAGATGCTTTTGCTACAGCAAAGCTTCTGGCAAAGAAGGAAGGCATTTCTGTAGGTATTTCCTCCGGCGCAGCACTCTTTGCTGCTATAGAATACGCTAAGAAGCCCGAGAATGAAGGCAAGGTCATCGTTGCGCTTCTTCCTGACAGCGGCGACAGATATTATTCAACGGCTCTGTTTACAGAGTGATAGTATAACTGATATCTGATAAGTAATCCTGTTTTATGGCTGCCAATGGCAGCCATAAAAAATATTATAATACCTATAGACATAGTAGGTAAATTATGTTATATATGATTAGTTAAATCCGGGAGAGGAGTACAAATGAGAGTATCTACAAGAGTTGAATACGGACTGATCGCTCTGACTGATATTGTGTTATATGGAGAGAACGGTTCTGCTGTTTCCGCACCGGATATAGCACAGAGGGAAAACATATCACATAAGTACCTGGAGCAGATCCTGCTGCTTTTGCGCCAGGCCGGTTTTATCATAGCTCAGAAAGGCATAAGAGGAGGATACGCTCTTGCAAAGCCTGCAGATAAGATCAGCATGAGAGAGGTACTGAATGCCCTTGATAATACCATTCTGGCAGACATGGATGACGATAACAGAAATGACGGACTTAGGTCGATCATCAAGAACTGTTTCTGGAAAGAGATCAATAAAAATCTGAATCAATATACCGGCGAAATGAAACTGAGCGATTTTGCCGGACAATGCCGGAACAGATTTGCCGGTGGCTGGGATAATTATGTTATCTGAGGAGTTTTGGGAAGATGGAATATTCAGGATTTAATACAGCTCTGCTTCATGGAAAGACTTCGACAGGATACTCCCAGAGAGAGATCCTGCCCCCGGTCTCACAGGTTACTGCTTTTTCATACGAAAGCATGGAGGAGCTTGAAAAAGTCTTTGCGCATAAGAGCATGGGATATGCTTATACACGCATAGGAAATCCTACGCTTACGGCTTTTGAACAGAGGATAAATGAGCTGGAAGGCGGCGCGGGCGCTGTCTGCTGCAGCAGCGGTATGTCAGCGATATCCTGTGCATTGCTTGCTTTGTGTGAAAGCGGAGACGAGATCATAGCCGGAAGGGGATTGTACGGCGGCAGTATAAATCTTTTTCATGATCTTGAAAAGCTGGGGATACATACGGTATTTGCTGATGTAATAAACCGTGAGAATGTTGAAAAGCTTGTTAATGAGAAGACAAGGGCAGTATTCGGTGAACTCATAAGCAATCCTTCACTTACCGTGATGGATGTAGCAGGAGCATCCGAGGCTGCACATAGCGCAGGGATACCATTGATCGTAGATTCCACTACAGCTACGCCTTATCTGGCAAGACCTTTATCAATGGGGGCAGATATCGTAGTTCATTCCACCTCTAAGTACATAAACGGAGGCGGAAATGCAATCGGCGGAACGATCGTATACGGGGGAAAGTTTAACTGGGATTTTGAAAAACACAGTGCTCTTTCGGAATTCAGAAAGTATGGAAAAATGGCCTTTCTGTTAAGACTGCGCACCGATCTGTGGGAGAATCTCGGAGGCTGTATGGCTCCGGCGAATGCGTTCTTAAGTTATATCGGACTGGATACATTGGGACTGAGGATGGAAAAGATCTGTGATAATGCGTTAAAGCTTGCACAAGCTCTTGAACACAGCGAAGGCATAGAGGTTAATTATTTGGGACTCAGTGATCATCCTTATCATGCATATGTTGATAAAGAGCTTAACGGCTATGCCGGCGGCATACTTACATTCAGGGCAGGGTCGAAAGAGAAGGCTTTCAGAATAATCAATTCACTTAAGTATGCGCTGATAGCCAGCAATATAGGTGATCTGAGGACACTGGTAATACATCCCGCTTCAACGCTGTATATACATACCGGTGTTGAGGAAAGAGAAGCGGCGGGAGTATATGAAGATACGGTTCGCGTGAGCGTGGGCATAGAGGATGCCGAAGATCTGATAAAAGATTTTACAGAGGCAATAGATAACTCGGATACAGGAGGGTGAATATGATAGATACGGTAAGCATCAGCAAAAGAACATATGCGGCGATAATGCTGCATCTTAAAAATGCTTATCCGTATGAAGGCTGCGGGATACTGCTGGGAAATAAACACAGCGGTATGGTAGAGAGTATCAGCAGCATAGATAATTCAGCAGAAGAAGAAAGAAAAACATCACATTACCTGATCGATCCGATAGAACTGTATAAGCTGGAAAATGAAGCCGAAAGCAGGGGGATGGCAGTTGCCGGATTCTATCATTCACATCCGGATAAAGCTGCGATCCTCTCAAAGGAAGATAAGCAGTATATGATACCCGGAATGCTTTATGTGGTGGTTTCAACCGGCAGGTATGGTATAGGAGAGATCAAAGGTTATATGAAGGACGAACCCGACGGAAAAGTATACGGGGTATCGATATGGGAGGTATGAAAAATTGAATGTATATATTTCGGCAACTTTGCGTAACTTCTTTGGAAAAAATACAAGGCTTGAAACAGATGCTAAAAGTATAAAGGATATCCTTAAATGGCTTAAAGACGAATATCCCGAATCGGAAAAAGTTTTGTTTGATGAAAACGGAAAGCTCAGAAGCTTTATCCGCATATATGTAGGGGATGATAACAGATCAACCGAAGACAAGTGGGATACAGAGTTGTCTGAAGATTCGGAAGTATTATTGCTTCCCGCCATAGCGGGTGGGGCGCCGGAAAATGACAGTATCATACCGGAGGAAAGAAGGAAGGCGGTAGCCTTTGATGATAAAGAGATAGAGCGCTTTGGAAGACATCTGATGCTCCGCGATATAGGAGTTAAAGGACAGAAGCGCATCAAAGCTGCCAGAGTGGTGATCGCCGGAGCGGGAGCTTTGGGATCCGCAGTTATACAGTACCTGGCTGCAGCCGGTGTTGGAACTATAAAAGTAGTCGACTTTGACGATGTTGCGCTGGAGAATCTTCAGTCCCAGGTGATACATACATCGAGGGATCTAAACAGACCCAAGGTGGCATCGGCAAAAGATATAGTAAGAAACATAAACAGAGGGATCAATTTCGAGGCTGAAAATACAAAGCTTGAGGCAGAGAACATTGTAGATATCATAGACGGATACGATCTGGTGATAGACTGCACCGATAATTACAAAGCCAGATATCTTATAAATGATGCGGCTTATCTGTGCGACATACCGGTGGTATTTGGCGCGATATATCAGTTTGAAGGACAGGTCACTATATTTAACTACAACGGCGGACCCTGCTACAGATGTGCATTTCCCGCGCCTCCGCCGGCCGGACTGGTGCCTACCTGTGCGGAAGGCGGAGCCATCAGCCCGCTTCCCGGGATAATAGGAAGCATACAGGCCAATGAAGCATTAAAGCTGATCATAGGCATAGGCGATCATCTTTCGGGAAAGATACTGAGTGTAGACAGTCTGTATCTGCGCTTTAAGATACTGGAGCTCGAGAAAGAAAAGGAATGTCCGCTTTGCGGAGCCCATCCTTCCATCAAGGGAGTGCAGGATTTCGATTACGAAGATTTCTGCGGCTTAAAGCAGCCTGAGGAGGAGATACCTATCGAAGGCTTCACACCCGAAGAGCTGGCAAAGAGGATAGAAAACGAAGATCCGATGACTATCGTGGATGTACGCGAGCCTCACGAGAGAGCTATACAGAGATTCCCGAATGCTATAGTGATACCTATCGGCCAGCTGGCAAGAAGAATGAACGAGCTCGATCCCGAACAGGATACGATATTTATCTGCAAGCAGGGCATGAGGAGCATACTGGCTATCAATACCCTGCGGGAAGCAGGATACAAGGGCCCTATGTACAACTTAAAGGGCGGTATAGATGCCATGAAGGACATCATGTTCTCGCACGAAGGAGCATGGCTGTAATCTTAGGAAATAAAGCCTTAGCGGCTTTATAAATACATTTTCCAGGAGGAATTTAAAATGGCAAAAGATGTAGAAAAGACAGAAGGCATCAACGCATTAGGCGCAAAAGCTGCCTATAATCTGGCCAATGTCACAAAGACAAAACCCCAGTACGGGGCACTGACTCCCAAGTGGCTTACTAAATTTCTTGAGTTTAAAGGACTTGAAACAGGTCTGTTCAGAGTAAACAAGGTAGTAGAGGGTGAGACTCCCCTTGATGTACTCTGCAGCCAGACAAAGAAGAGCGATATCATACCTGACGGTTTCGTTCAGTACGAGACCGAGCCCCGTGAGTATGTATTAAACAACATCTCAACCATCATCAACGTAAACACCGCTATCGAAGATGTTTACAGCGCACCTTACGATCAGGTTCAGGAGCAGCTGGGACTTGCAATCGAGTCCTTAAGAGAGCGTCAGGAGAGCCAGCTTATCAATAATGATGATTACGGTCTTTTAAAGAATGTAGCAGATTCACAGAGGATACAGACCAGAAACGGCGCTCCTACGCCCGATGATCTGGATGAGTTGATCACTAAGGTCTGGAAAGAGCCCTCATTCTTCCTGGCACATCCCCGTGCTATCGCTGCATTCGAAAGAGAGTGCACAAAGAGAGGCGTTCCCCCTGTAGTTGTAAATATCGCAGGCGGCAACTTCTTAACCTGGAGAGGTATCCCCATCGTTCCTACCGATAAGCTTTTGGTAGACGGACTTAAGAATCCCAAGTCTCAGAACGGTAAGACCAACATCCTGCTGATCCGTACCGGTGA
>CADAHD010000168.1 GCA_902787595.1 uncultured Lachnospiraceae bacterium | reverse complement strand
ATTATCTGCGAATGATATCCCAGCTCCTCGGCCTTATATGTAAGATAATAGGGATCGACGCCTATGCAGTGGCCTCCCACCAGTCCGGGATAAAACTTAAGGAAATTCCACTTGGTCCCGGCAGCTTCCAGCACTGCGCGTGTATCTATGCCCATGCGATGGAATATCATCGAAAGCTCGTTCATAAAAGCTATATTGATATCCCTCTGGCTGTTCTCTATCACCTTTGCAGCTTCGGCTACCTTGATCGATTCGGCACGGTATACCCCGGCCTCAACCACGAGCTCGTATACCCTGGCCACGGTATCCAGAGTTTCCTCATCCATGCCGGATACTATCTTTGTGATAGTCTCCAGACGATGCACCTTATCGCCGGGATTGATGCGCTCCGGTGAATAACCTATCTTAAAATCCACGCCGCATTTAAGCCCCGATTCCTTTTCCAGAATGGGGACACAGATATCTTCTGTTACGCCGGGATAAACAGTGGATTCGAATACCACCACGCTGCCTTTTGTGAGATTCCTGCCCAGTATGCGGCTGGCTCCCTCAACAGGAGTAAGGTCCGGCGTATGATCGGGATTTACGGGCGTAGGCACCGCAACTATATGAAAACGCGCTTCCTTAAGGCGGCTCTCATCGGAGGTAAAGTCCACGGTGGTGTTCTTTATCACCTCGTTACCCACTTCTTTAGTGGGATCAACGCCGCTCTTATACATTTCTATCTTCTCTTTGTTAAGGTCATACCCTATTACTTTTATCTTTTTAGCAAAAGCCACGGCTATGGGCATTCCGACATAGCCCAGCCCTACCAGTGAGAGCTTCTCCTCACCGCTTACTATTTTCTCGTATAAATCCATATAGCAGATCTCCTGTTACTGTTCACAGCCGGAGCGCGCACGTGCGCGATCCCGGCCCAAGATTTTTTTCAGCTGAAAAAGTTATATCTGATAATGCAGTATATAGCACGGAAAGCATCCTTCCAGCCGATCTTTTTGCCCTGCTCAAATGTGCGGGGATGATAGGAAATGGGTATCTCATAGATCCTGCATTTCTTCTTTGATATCTTAGCCGTTACCTCGGGTTCAAAACCAAAGCGGTTCTCACGAAGGTCTATCGACTGTATGACCTCACGCTTAAACATCTTATAGCAGGTCTCCATATCCGTAAGCGAAAGGTCCGAGCAGATGTTTGAAACGAGCGTAAGGAATTTGTTTCCGAATTCATGGAAAAATCCGTCCACGCGGAATTTATTGCCGCGCAGGTATCTGGAACCGTATACCACATCAGCGTCCGCATTGCCCGTGATAAAAGGCTCGGCCAGCTTGGCAAACTCTGCCGGATCATATTCAAGATCCGCATCCTGCACTATGACCAGATCCCCGGTAGCTGCCTTAAATCCGTGACGCAGCGCAGCGCCCTTGCCCATATTACGTTTGTGGAAGAGCAGTATGTCTATCTTGTCTTTCAGCTCATTCTTCAAAAGATCCCTGGTCCCGTCAGAGGAACCATCGTCCACAACCACTATCTGGGTCTTCATTCCGCACCCGCGGACCTTATCCAGAACAGTCTCTATAGTATCCACCTCGTTGTAGCAGGGAATGATGACTGAGATTACCAGATCTTCTTTATTCAACATGCTTTTCCTCCTTTGAATAGATTTCTTTTATTACATATTGGGGTGAATTATTAAGGCTGATATATATGCGTCCCACATATTCTCCTAAAAGTCCCAGCATTATCATGATCATTCCGCCAAAAAATACCAGTATCGCCGCAAGGGAAGCAAAACCCTGTACGCGGTCGGGCAGTATGAAGTGCTGGACTATTATGACTATGCCGTAGATAAAACCGCTTATGGCAGCCAGCAGGCCTATAAACGTGGCCATGCGAAGAGGCTTTACCGAAAAAGAGGTAAAACCGTTCATCCACAGGCCCAGCAGTTTTTTTAATGTATAGCCCGAGCTGCCTATCTCACGGCTGCGGTGGTCCACGGGAACATTCACTATATTGTTTGTGGATCGCAGCACCAGACCTATAACATAGGGATAACTGTTCTCGTAGCGTATCATATCGTTAACGATATAGCGCTTTGCCGCGAAATAGCTGGAAACCTGCAGTGTTTTGGGCTTACCCAGCATAAAACGGGCCATCATCTCGTTTACATGCGAGCCAAAATTTCTGAATGCGGAATGCTTTTTATGGCTGTAGCTTGCATAAGCCACATCTGCCCCGTTATCAAGGGCATCCAGCAGTCTGTCCACCTGATCTGCGGGCGTTTGTCCGTCATCGTCCAGGCATACCACCACATCTCCCTTTGTCTGTCTGAGCCCTGCCATCAGAGCGGAATGCTGTCCGAAATTCCTTGCAAAATCTATGACCGTTATACGCTCATCCTTATCTGCAAGCTTTTTTATGACCGCAATGGTATTATCCGGAGAGCAGTCGTTTACCAGTATCAGCTCCCAGGAATACTCCGAAAGGGTTTTCATTTTTCCTTCTATTTCCGCAACTACCGCTTCTATAGTCTGTTCGGAGCGATAGCAGGGAATGACAAAACTCAAAAGACGCATTTACAATTTAAGCTCCATATGCAGAATCTTTGCTTCCTGCCCGTTATATTCTTTTATCTCTGTATATTCGGGCAGGATCTTAAAGCCGTGACCGGAATACAGCTTATATGCTGCTTCGTTATCGGCGATCACCCTCAGTTCAATGCTCTTAAGTCCCATATCCTCACGGGCGTGCCTGATAGCCAGTTCCAGCACCTCGGGGCCGTAGCCCTTACCCACTTCTTCCTTCTCGCCTATAAAGATACCAAACTCGGCGCTCTTCCTGTTTTTGTCTATACGCTGGTAATACTGCGTGCCTATGGCTTTCCCGTTCTCTTTTAATATTATGATAAACTGTTCAGCCTCTCCCCCGGCCACCTTCTCCTTAAGCCAGCGTTTGTGAACCTCTTCCGTAAGCGGTTCTCTTATGATGAAATGCTCCATCACATGGGGAGAATTGCGCCAACGCAGTATATCCGCGGTATCCTCCACGGTTATGGGGCGCAATATTATCCTTTCACTTTCCAATCTTTCCATCATTCCACAGCAAATATCATAAAGTCACCCGGCAATTGCTCCGTAAGCTTAAGCCCGGTGCCGTATTCTTTATTAAGATAAGCATCCATATCGGCGGTCTCAGGACCGTCTCCCTTACGAAAGACTATCTTTATCCCGCCCTTTACAAACATATCAAAACGGTCGTCAAAACCGAAACTCTTAAGCTTTTTATCCTGCAGAGGGCTTAAATACTGCCAGCCGCCCATTATCATCGTGTTGCCGACCCGGTCGGTATCCGTAACATAAGCCGTACGATATACCGCGGCATAGGTCTCCATCACAAACAGTTCGTCCGGATTTTGAGCCATATAAGAGTATAACACATCATCCTCATTATTTACAGTTATTTGTTCGGCATAGGCGTCATTAAGGCCGGCTGTCGCGTTATAGGCCTGCGACAGCACTATCGTAAGTATCGCGCCTTCTATGGCGTAGTATACCTGCCTCCATTCCTCTGTATAGCGCAGCACCATACCTCCCAGCATAAAACATTGCGCCATTATCAGTGATACCGTCACTCTTTCCGGAACGCGTCCTCTCCACAGCAGATATCCATGCAGGGCAAGATGCATGATAAAGCAGCCTATACTGAACAACACTCCCCAGCCTTTGCCCCGAAGGAACGAATTGGAGAGTGCCAGCGCATACATGAGCACCAGCCCCATGGCGTAGACCATCTCTTTTCCATTGCTTGTAAGATAGAAACGTCCCAGCGAAGATAATCAGCCATGGCTTTCAAGGTGGCAGTATCTGCGCCTTTAACAGGCAGCAGATCATATTCACGGTAGAAAGGATAATCCTCCCTGCTCACGCCTGCCTGCGCATAATGCTCGCGCGCCGCAGAGCTCTCCCATACCCCCGTGTAGTCATAAAGCTGCGTTCTGGCATCATTCAGCTTAAGATAATCCCGCCAGGTACTGCCGGCATAGGCTATTGCATTTATGATAAACAACGCCGCAAAACCCGCGGCAAATATGAGAAGAGGCTTTTTAAGCCCGCTGCGTTTTTCTTTATCTTCAATAAATGTGAGCAGGATAACGGCAGCCGCAAAGGGCACGAGCATCAAAAAAACCTGCTGCCTTACCTGCTGGCATATGAGCAGCAGTATCACTCCTCCCGTCATATCCCTGTCCATCATAAGCCAGAGAGCTCCGGCCGCAAATACCGCCGCCACCAGCGTATAATGAGGCATTATATACAATGGATACATAAGCCAGAGACAAAGCCCTGAAAGCATGCAGAGGACGAGCGCCTTTATAAGAAGCGCTTTTTCGCTCTTCATTATCTTTAAACTGACTATCAGAAAAACCGCTGCCGGAGCAGCGCATAAAAACAGACCATACCAGGGTACGAAAGGAAGCACGGTATAAAGAAATGCCAGGATTCCGGACAGAACAGCCCCCATATATACCGTATGCAGATCGGGACTGCCGCCATAGGCTCCGGAAAGTATGTCCCTTATCTGTATATCGTCATTAAGGGCGTATACCGGGATCTTAGAAAAGAGAGGGATCAAAAAGAATATGATGGTGAGCAGAACCGGCAGACCTGTATTTAACAGCAGCTTTTTTCGGGAAGCCTTATCCCCGTCCTCTGCGGTTGAAACGCTCTCTGTATGTTCCGGTCCTTCATCCTCTGCCGGAGCCTGCTCTATCTGCTCTCTTTCCTCATCCATACTCATATCTTATGCGTAAAACTCCTTTACGCTGTCGATGATATACTCATTCTGATCTTCCGTAAGGCCGAAATACATGGGCAGGCGCAGCAGCCTGTCGCTTTCCTTTGTAGTATACTTATCCTCGCCGGCAAAGCGTCCGTACTTCTTACCGGCGGGCGAAGAATGAAGCGGTACATAATGAGATACCGCCAGTATGCCTTTTTCGGCCAGATGCGCCTTAAGCGCGGTCCTCTCTTCCAGATTTGCGGTCTTTACATAAAACATGTGCGCATTGTGAACGCAGCCTTCCGGCACAACGGGAAGTTCCAGCTTTCCCTGATCTGCCAGAGCCTTAAACTCCTTATAATATGTGTTCCAGATCTTTAATCTGGCATTGTTTATCTCATCCGCCATCTCAAGCTGCGCATACAGATAAGCGGCGTTCATGTCGCTGGGAAGGTAGGAAGAGCCTGCTTCCTGCCAGGTGTACTTATCAACCTGTCCTCGGAAGAAACGGCTGCGGTCCGTTCCCTTCTCCCTTACTATCTCTGCCATATCCGCATAGGTATCATCGCGCAGCAGCAATGCCCCGCCTTCTCCCATGCTGTAATTCTTGGTCTCATGAAACGAAAAGCAGCCCATGTCGCCTATGCTGCCAAGCGCCTTTCCCTTGTAGGAAGCCATTACGCCCTGCGCTGCATCCTCCACCACATAAAGAGAATGTCTTTTTGCTATATCCATTATGGTATCCATCTCACAGGCTACGCCCGCATAATGGACGGGAACGATGGCCCTGGTCTTTTCGGTGATGGCTGCCTCTATCAGCTTTTCATCTATGTTCATGGTATCGGGTCTTATATCCACGAATACCGCCTTTGCGCCTCTTAAGACAAATGCATCCGCCGTGGATACAAAGGTATATGAAGGCATTATCACCTCATCGCCTTCTTTGATATCAAGAAGCAGTGCCGCCATCTCGGTGGCCTGTGTGCAGGAAGTGGTGAGCAGAGCACGCCTTACTCCGGTACGCTCCTCTATCCAGACATTGCATTTCTTTGTATATGCGCCGTCGCCGCAGATCTTTTCCGCTGCGATGCACTCCTTTATATAATCCAGTTCTTTGCCCGTATGGGGCGGTACGTTAAAATTGATCTTCATCATCATTTCCTTTCGTATATCACGTAATCATCACTATCATATACGCGTTCATATCCGTTATTATATAAGAATGCGCGCAAATATAAAAGCTTTTTATCCGCATCGGCTTCCTTGGTCTTATCTGCCTCTTTGGTCATGATGCAGAGCGGCTCTCCCGTGATCTGCGCCAGTTCTTCCCTGTACTGATCTGCAGAATAACTCTCCAGATCCGGCCAGGCTGTCGATACGGCCGGCGGCATATCCAGGATATAATTCATGCCGGGTATATCGCCGTAGGTAAGCAGCCGGGAGTCCCCGTCAGCATTAAGCGCATCCCGTGCAAGGTTTTTCAAAGCCTCTGCATTAAGCGCCGTAGTCTGCATGCCTTCCAGCCTGGACAAGCCGTCCGCCGCGCTTATCGTTGTGTTCCTGCGCTTGCCGTTAGTTCCGTCCTTAAAAGCAAAATTCAGATGGAACATAACACTCTGCGCCATCATCAGAATGCTGAGCGCCACTCCCATAAATATCATGGGGAAATGCCAGCATTTATCCCTGCCCCTTCTTAGTATAAGTCCCGCAAACAGATGCGCCGCCACAGGCATCAGCAGATACATGTTGTTAATGCAGGAATACAGATGATTATTGCTTCCCAAAGGGGTGATGAGCTGAGTGATAAGCGCAAGAAGGGCAAGCGCCTTTTCCTCAGCCGCAAACTTTTTATCGATAAGCACCCATATATCAAGCGGTATAAACAATATGAGCATTACCACCGAGATGCGGAAGATAGCGCCCACATTGTAATATTTCAGATCAAATACGCCGTTCCGGAAATAATATATGAATATCAGCGCCACGCCGCAGGTGTACAAAAGCTGCGCCCCCGCCTTCATCCCGGGCTTTATGAACTTAAACATTATGCTGCCCGCCGCCACACCCGCGACAGGTATCAGCGCATACCGGAGATTGCCCAGATAATTATCCGCCGTGGTCAACAGCATGTCCTTGAGCGTATAACCGCCCTCACCGCTGCTGCCTCCCAAAAGATCGCTTATCCAGGAGCTCATGCGCGCTATCCCTTCCGCGCCGCCGCTTATAAACATCAGCAAAAATACCAGCGCAGCTCCGGCTGCATAACCTCCTATGCAGCACAGTATATCAGCCGCCAGCCTCTTAGCCTGCTTAGCCCTTATATCTTCCCATATCACATAAACGATAAGCGCGCAATGCGTAAGATTTGAGATCCTGACTCCCAGGCCCAATCCCAGTACCAGCCCTGCCAGAAGCAAAAGCAGCCTTTTCTTTTTCTTCATAGCATGAAAGAGTATCAGCGCCCCTGCGGTCAGCGCCAGATAACTTAAATGCTGATATAATATTACAGAGGGACTCCAGTTGAGACCCAGTGCTATGATAAGCGCCGGAAACAGCAGATATGGATGTATGCGGTCCTTAAGAAGGAAATAAACCAGCACAGCCGTTCCCGCCGGAACCAGGCTGCACAGCGCTTTGAGCCACATAAGCCTGCCGCCCGCCAGAAGAAAAAAGCAGCGTCCGGTAAGATTTGCAAGAAATGTTGCAAAATGCCAGCTGGAGGCATCGATATTATAAAAAGCATAGTTTCCCGCGCTGTACATGGTGTCCGACAGATCGGCACCCTGCCGGGCTCCTATCAGGGAAAATAAAAAAAGCAGCAGGGGAAAAACGACCATGCTGACCGTCCTGTTTACTCCTGTAGCTTTCTTATCCTTACTCAAGACAGATAAAACTCCTTATACCAGCGTGCAAATTCTCTGAGACCGGTCCTTATATCGGTGGACGGTCTGTAAGCGAAATCCCGCTCCAGGGCAGAGGTATCCGCATAGGTTACCGCCACATCCCCGGGCTGCATGGGCAAAAGCTCCTGATGCGCCTTAATATCAAAATCGGCAGCCAGCACTCCCGCCGACTTAAGCTCCTGCGCCAAAATATCTATAAACTCCATCAGATCCACAGGTTTGGAATTTCCTATGTTATAGATCGAATAAGGAGCAAGCGGCAATCCGTCTTCTCCCTTCTTCTTTTCCGGGGCGCCCTGCATCACCCTGATGATGCCCTCCACCACGTCGTCAACATAGGTAAAATCCCTGCGGCAGTTGCCATGATTAAAGATCTTTATCTTTTCGCCCCTGCGCAGCTTATCGGTAAAGCCGAAATATGCCATATCCGGCCTGCCTGCAGGTCCGTATACGGTAAAAAAGCGCAGCGCCGTTGACGGTATCTCATAAAGCTTGCTGTACGCATGAGCCAGCAGCTCGTCGCTCTTTTTGGTAGCCGCATACAAAGACACCGGATGCTCGGTAGGCGCATCCACCCTGTAGGGAATATCCGTGGAATCCCCGTAGATCGAAGAAGATGATGCATATACCAGATGCTCGGTATCGGCATGGCGGCAGGCTTCCAGTATACGGTAAAAGCCCATGACATTGGCTTCCATATAGGCGTCGGGATTGACTATGGAATAGCGCACCCCTGCCTGGGCAGCCAGATTGACCACTATCTTTATATCATTCTTCTCAAAGAGCTCCTTTATGAAAGCTTCATCCGCTATGCTCTTTTTATAAAACATCCAGCTGCTCTTTGAAGTCTTTGCCGTTTCCTCTATCTGTTTTAAGCGGTACTCCTTTATGGCCACATCATAATAGTCGTTTACATTATCAACGCCTATTATGTTCATGTTCTTATGCTCCCCGCTCTTTAAGAGCGAAAGCACCAGATTGGCGCCGATAAAACCGGCCGCTCCCGTGACCAGTATGCATTTGCCGGACAGGCTTAACTGCTTCATTTCTCTTTCTTTTCCTCCGCAGGCGCCTTAAAGATCCACAGCTTGCTTAAGATATAATTGAGCACGATGACCACTATGCTTGCGATAAGTACCTTGACCAGCAGCTCATTCCACTTAAGCAGCGTTACAAATACAAACATGATGGCTTCTTCCAGTCCGAAGCTGAACAGTCTGGCCGCAACAAATTCAAGGAATTCCTTGGAAACGGCTTTAAAGCCTGTCTTTTCACTATGGAATACGAATACCCTGTTGATCACATAAGCAAAGATCACCGTTATGGTCCAGCTTGCCGCATTGCCCAGCAGCACTCTCCAGGTATCCTCCATAAACGAGAATACATACTGCGCAAAGATGATATAGGTAAGCCAGCTCATTACCGTAGCCGCAAAACCGGCTATCAGATAATCCCACACTTCCTTCTTTGCATAGTATATGCCCAGAGCCCAGTCACAAAGGCTCTCAAATACATTAAAGATGATCTGCCTGATAAAATCTATGATACAGCAGACCTGATCTGCCTGATAAAATCTATGATACAGCAGACCACAAAGATCCCCAGCACAGAAGCTATAAGATGCACGGGACGCATCGCCTGCCTGGGCGCAGATACGCCTAACCATTTAGGCCATGCATTCGCCAGATAAATATGAGCATGTATAAGATATACACCAAAGGCGCAGGCAGATATCTTTGAGATTAGGGCTGCCGCCTTTCCCTTTATGGGCTTCATGTTCACAAAGATCATAAACAGACCGACGCTTGAAAGAAGCACCAGAAGATGATTGTAATCATCAACCAGAAGACTTGCGTTTTCGAAATGCAAGCCCCCGATATCACCGTTTTCCATACCGTA
>CADAHD010000167.1 GCA_902787595.1 uncultured Lachnospiraceae bacterium | reverse complement strand
AGATCCTTAAGTGGGGGCAGACGGTTCAGGAGCCGGAGCCTCTTACCGCAAAAGGTTATGATTTCGGCGGCTGGTTTACTGATGATAAGCTGCAGAACGCGTATGATTTTGGAACACCGGTAACCCGGAGCTTTACTTTATACGCCAAGTGGACATCCAAGACATACATGACCGTGACCTTTAACATGAACGGGCATGGCAGTCCCATTGCTGCAAAAAAAGTTGAAAAGAGCCAGATGGTTGAAAAACCTGATGATCCTTCTGCGGAGGGCTATATATTTAAAGGCTGGTTTACCGATGCGGCATGCACGGATGAATATAACTTTTATGAGCAGGTAAACTCGAATCTTACTCTGTATGCGGGATGGGAAGTTATAAAGTTTGATGTAACGTTTTATCCCAATAACGATGATGATGCTCCCTATGCAGAAAGAGTTGACTGGGGGACAAAAGTCAGCAGACCGGGAGAGATCAGAAAGAACGGCTATGAATTCAGCGGCTGGTATACTGATGAGGAATTCACACAGCTATATGATTTTGACAGACTGGTAAAAGAAAGCTTTAACCTTTTTGCAAAATGGACCAGGAAATATGTTGTAAGCTTTGATAATAACGGCCATGGAAATAAACCCGATGATCAGCTGATAGTTAAGGGACAGAAGGCGGTTGAGCCTCAGGCTCCGGAGGAAGAAGGATTTATCTTTGGAGGATGGTATAGCGATTACTGGTGCGAAAACCGTTTTGATTTTGAAACGGCTATAGAGAATGATATTACGCTGTATGCTATGTGGACGGAGAAAAAGGCGGATACTGAGTACTTCACAGTAAGCTTTGATCTGAACGGGAAAGAAGGTACAGCGCCTGCGCAGCAGACGATAGAAAAAGGCGAAAAGGTCAACCGTCCTGCCAGACCGGAGGCAGAGGGCTTTGTATTTATTGGCTGGTATAAGGAACAAAGCTGTGAGACGGAATATGACTTTGATGCGGAGGTGACAGAAGATATCACGCTGTATGCAAAGTGGGAAGAGCTGGAATACACTGTAAGCTTTGATGCAAACGGACACGGAACAGCACCTGCTTCCGTTAAGTTAAAACATGGTGAGAAAGTCAGCAAACCCAATGATCCGGAGGCAGAAGGATTTGTTTTCGGAGGATGGTTTAAGGAAGCTTCGTGTGAGGCTTTATATGAGTTTGATAATCCCGTAACAGAGGATATCACGCTTTATGCGCTCTGGACAGAGGAAGAACCTGAGCCGGAACCTGAACCCGAGCCTGAGCCCGAACCGGAAAAGATATATTATACCGTGAGCTTTGATATGAACGGTCATGGCAAAGCGATAGCTGATAAGAAGGTGGAACAGGGACTGACTGTAAACAAACCTGCTGATCCTAAGGAGAACGGATGGATCTTCGGCGGCTGGTATACCGAAGCCAAATGCGTAAATAAGTATGATTTCAATTCTGCTGTAACAGCTGATCTGATACTTTATGCACGCTGGACAAAAGAGGCTCAGGATATAGTGGGCGGCAAGTCTGCTCTGGATCCTGTTCCGGAAATAGATGATAACACAGAAGACATTTATCTGGTAAAGGGACAGAAATTCAATATCGGCCCCGGCTGGTATGTGGATAAAAAAGATAAGGACAGCAAAAAGATCGTCAGCGTGAGTAAGAAGGGTGCTTTCGTTGCAAAGAAAGCCGGTGATGCTGTTATCTGGCATACAGATACCGGCAGGATGCTCAGAGTGCATGTAAGCCAGCCTACGGTAACTAAGTCGTATAAGTTTACGATAGAAGATGCAGAGTTGAGTTATTCATTTAAGTTAGAGCTTAACAATCCTGCTGAGCTTCCCGTTTTCTGGTACAGCGCGGCACCTGATGTGGCAACAGTGAAGCAGGATGGTACTGTTACGGCTGTAGCAAAGGGCAAGGCAAAAATAACAGCATATATCAACGGCAAGGCATATAATTCTACCGTTACCGTTAAGGAAAAAGTAACGCCTAAGACACGCGCGCTGCATATTAACAAAGGAAAGACCAAAAAGCTTGCGATAATCGGCGTAAAGAATCCTTTATGGACCAGCTCTGATAGCTCAGTATGTATTTTTGAAAAAGGCAGGTTTAAGGCTGTAAGCGCTGGAACAGCCGTTTTCAGCGCACAGACGGATAACGGGGTGTACACTGTTACGGTGATCGTTGAGGATATCGATATCAAACAGATATCATCAAAACTGGGGAAGATCAGCAGCAGCAAGTACGAATTGTATGTTAATGAAGGTGAAGAACTGGATCTGGAAATATCCGGCGCAGAGCAGCCTGTGGTATTTAAGAGCAGTAAGGCCGACAGTGCTTTTGTTGATGAATATGGCCATGTGATCGCAAGAAAGGCAGGAAAAGGCAAGTTCAGCGCAAAGATCAATGGCAAGACCATAACGATAAATGTAGTCGTCAGACCAGCAGAATGATCGCAGATATCGGGGGGTGTTATGGACGAAGAGAAGAAAAAGATAGCAGAGCAGCTACTGGGCAAGTGGTATGAGCAGTGCGGAAACGGTGCCGTACTTACAGTTGAAGAAAGAACTCTGATATATGAAAAGTACGGGGAAAAGAAGACGGCGTCGTATGCTCTTAAGCAGGATCCGGACAGTAAATCGGACTGGATCCTGTGCGCAAATGATATTCCCGATTCTTTTACCAGATTTGTATACCATACGTCGGTCGATCCCGAGTATTGCGCTCTGACGACCAGGATGAACATGGTAGTCTATGATATGCAATACAGCCCGAGGTGTTTTGAGAGAGAACCTTATGAAGCACCCAAATACGGTGAGGTGCATATCAATACAAACGAAAAAGCGATCAAGTGGTTTCAGGATTACCGAGTAAGAAAACTTTCTTTAAAAGTCCAGGTACCGTTTAAGGAGAGCAGTGGCATGATGGCGCCGATGCCACCTTATCATGGTTATTATACTTTTGATATAGAGCGGACGGAAGACGGCGGTGGTATCTTAAAAGCTGTGATGGATAATGGCGGCTGTGCGCCCGGTTCCTTAGGTACCAATATGTCCGGCGGTATGATGATGATGATGGCCGGGATACAGCAGCGTGGCTTTAAGGTACCGGATGTAGAGATAAGCCCTGAAGAGATGAACAAGCTGGCTCTTTGTATAGCAAACGGAAAGCTGGATCAGATAAACGGTCTTGATGCATGGCAGGACGGTGTACCTGCGGCTGTGGAGAGCTTCGATCTTTCGATACAGTTTTATAAAGAACCGTATCATGCGAGAGCAAATCATATCTTTGTTCCCGAGGAATGGAAAAAGGATGGATATAAACTTCATCTGTTTATCTTAAAGCTTCTGGTAAAGGCGGGACTTGACTATGGCAGGATGGAATTTCACAGTACAAAGTCCATGCTGCGAATAGTTTCAAAGAGAGATAATGATGCTTACAGTGTTGAGCTAAGCCGGGAAGGGAAAGATAAGGAAACTGTCACCCTTAAAGGGGAAGCGTATGATTATGATGTAGAATATCCCGCCGGCAGATGGAAAACCTTCGGTGACATGCCGGAAGCGCTGAAAAACAGCCTGGATCTCTGGATGGAACAGGTCAATAAAGAAGAGAAGGCCAGGGGACTGTGGCTGTATGATGCGATGGCAAAGGTCCCGGAAGATAAAAGAACGGGTATGTGTCACGCAGCCCGCCTGCTGGGTGATTTCCGCGCGAAGTACGGGAAGGGCTTTTTCTGGTTTTTGATGCTCAGAAGTGAGGTCTACTATGTGCCTATAGAAGGCGGCCTTCAAAATGCAGATCCTTACGGAGATCACAAGACATACTGTTTCAGTACAACAGACGGACATCAGATGAGCGTGGCGGAATTCTATACGGATACGGAGAAGCTTATCGATCTGCTCATAAAGCAGCTTTCCGAAAGATATTCTCATGGACCTATGCATGATAAGCTGGTAAGTCCCGAATATCGTGAGGTCTTAAGAAAACGGCTTACCACACCTGAAACGCTGGGTGGTATGGGCTTTGAAATGTATGATGATGGCATGAAGATCAATTTCCAGTGTGACCTTGATGAAACGCGTCAGCCCTGGATCAGCGATTGCAAGATACACTATGAAGATACGCAGGACATTATAAATCCTGACTATGCAGAGCATAGCGGCGCAGCAAATTCCATGCCCTATTACGGTAATTTAATCTAAGATCCCGGGATCCGTCCGGGAAGGCTAAGGCTCTGACGGCAGGATTTTTTAGCCGGCCCGGACGGAGAAGAAGGATTTTTTATTTGAGACTGACGGGCGAACAAAAGTTCGGCTGCCTGTTGACTTATGTTGACCTTTTTGTTAAAATAGCGCTTGTGCGTGTCAAAATATACAATATCTAGTGAGGAAGATATGGCTGTAGATAATAAGAAAGATAATTACGGTGCGGAAAATATTGTCGTGCTGGAAGGCCTGGAGGCGGTCAGAGTACGCCCGGGTATGTATATAGGTTCGGTTTCAACGAAGGGCCTGAACCATCTGGTTTATGAAATAGTTGATAACTCTGTAGATGAGCATCTTGCAGGGCATTGTGACAATATCTGGGTCACGCTGGAAAAGGACGGATCTGCCACTGTGGAAGATGACGGCCGCGGTATGCCTGTAGAGATGCATGCAAAAGGCATCAGCGCCGAGCGTCTGGTGTTCACCACGCTTCATGCAGGCGGTAAATTTGATGACAGTGCTTATAAGACCAGCGGCGGTCTGCATGGTGTGGGTTCATCCGTTGTTAATGCTCTGTCAAGCCATCTTAAGGTGACCATAAAGCGTAATGGTCATATTTATGAGGACGAGTACGAGAGAGGCAATCCCGTTACCGAACTTGAGGCGGGGCTTTTACCCGTAGTAGGCAATACAAAAAAGACCGGCACAAAGGTCAATTTTACGCCGGATGATACCATTTTTGACAAGACCTGGTTCAAGGCCGAAGATATCAAATCGCGTCTTCACGAGACTGCTTATCTGAATCCCCAGCTTACGATCTACTTTAAGGATCTGCGTGGAGCAGAGCCCGACGAAGTTGAATTCCATGAGCCGGAGGGCATCAAAGGCTTTGTTGCGGCGCTTAATAAGGGCAAGGAAGCAGTGCATGATGTGGTATATTTTAAAGGCGAGCAGGAAGATATTGAAGTGGAATGCGCATTCCAGTTTGTGAATGAATTCCATGAGATAGTCCTGGGCTTTTGTAATAATATCTATAACGCTGAAGGCGGTACGCATATCACAGGCTTTAAGACTATGTTTACGACCGTCATCAACAGTTATGCAAGGCAGCTGGGCGTGCTCAAAGAGAAGGATCCGAATTTCACCGGTTCCGATGTTCGTAACGGTATGACTGCAGTTGTCTCCATCAAGCACAGGGATCCCCGCTTTGAAGGACAGACCAAGACCAAGCTGGATAACCAGGATGTTCATTATTTTGACAGAAATCTTGAAGTCTTAAAGAATGTAATAGGCTGCGCAGAGAAAGCAGCTAAGATACGTAAGAGCGAGGAGAAGGCAAAGACCAATCTGCTTACCAAGCAGAAATACTCCTTTGATTCAAACGGCAAGCTGGCCAACTGCGGCTCCAGGGACGCAAGCAAATGCGAGATATTTATAGTAGAGGGTGATTCCGCAGGCGGCAGCGCAAAAACTGCCCGCAACCGCGAATTCCAGGCTATACTGCCTATCAGAGGTAAGACTCTTAACGTAGAGAAGGCAAGCATCGACAAGGTACTGGCTAATGCCGAGATAAAGACCATGATCAATGCTTTCGGCTGCGGCTTCTCCGAAGGCTATGGCAATGATTTTGATATCACTAAATTAAGATACGACAAGATTATCATAATGGCCGATGCCGATGTGGACGGCGCGCATATCTGTACGCTGCTGCTTACGCTGTTTTACCGCTTTATGCCGGAACTCATACAGGAAGGCCATGTCTATATAGCTATGCCGCCCCTGTACAAGGCAGTGCCTTCGAAGGGAAAAGAAGAATACCTTTATGATGATGCTGCGCTGGCAAAATACAGAAAGACCCATAAGGGCAGCTTTACGCTGCAGCGCTATAAAGGACTTGGAGAAATGGATCCGGAGCAGCTGTGGGAGACTACGCTTGATCCCGA
>CADAHD010000166.1 GCA_902787595.1 uncultured Lachnospiraceae bacterium | reverse complement strand
GGAAATATTGAGGAACATATCAGGCGCATGCTCGAACTTGAATGCAGCGCTGTAGCGGAGCTTGGTCTTCGCCAGCACGAGCAGCTTTGCCGTATTCTTAAAAAACTTAACGATGTGCCCAATCACGAGCAGAAGGATGGTTCGGGCTTCATCGGAGGCATAATAGAGGTGGGCTTCCCTATCCCCCTGTGCAAGAATATCAACTTTACATTCTTTGACACTCCGGGAACGGATTCCAATTCCAGTGAGCATCTGCTCATTTTAAAAGAAGCCCTGCAGCATCAGACCAATTCCATCCTTATTGTCATTTATGAGCCTACGAAGATGGAAGGTACCGGTAATTCGGTGCTCTACAAGCTCATCGGCGGCTTTAAAGACGGTAAGAAGAATGAAGCAGGCGTGTCCATAGATCTGGACCGTTCTTTCCATGTTATAAATCAGGCGGATACCAAAGGCAGCAAGGATCTTAAGCTTCTGCGTAATAAGAAAGTTGTGGTATCGCTTAAGGAAGAAGATAAGATCTATGATGAAGAGGATATGGAGATCGATCTTGCCAACGCAAGACTCTTCTTTGTCTCTTCAAAGGCTGCATATATCAGTAAGGCTATCGAGTCCAATGTGGATCTTGAAGATGAGCGTACCTGGCTGGCAAATCATAAGAGTGAGATAAATAATGAGCCTACACGCGATCCCTTTACCGAAAATCCTACGGATATATCTTCGGACAGCGGTATTTTCTACAGATATGATAAGCTCTCCGATGCTGATTTTGAGACCAAGCAGCTGCTCATCGACTGCGAGAAAGCAGCGGATGCCTGCGATAATTCCCTTGAGGGTGTTATCCACAGGATATATATCAACTCCGGCATGTATGCCATCGAGCAGGAGATCATAAAATATGCCCAGAAGTATGCGCTGGCTGTTAAAGCGAAGGGGCTTTATGACGGCATAGAAGGACTTATCGATTTCATACGTACGGATTACGAGGCGATAGAAAACCAGGCCCGTCTTTCAAAGGAGCATATCGAAAAGAATATCGAGATAATGAAGACCAGCATGGTGCAGGATATCGAAGCTGCGCATGAGGAATTTGTAGCACGCATTACGGATGATTCTCTTGAGACTCAGGTTGAAGAGATCAAGGAACTGGTGCGCCAGATAGAACAGCGTCAGGAACTGGCAAGCAGGCAGGCCGATAAGATGCAGTGGATAGCCCTTAAGCCCGAGATCTTCGAAAAGAAGAATACCATCATCATCAGCGAGCTTAACAGATATCTGCAGGAGATCGATGATTATTATAAGAAGATCCGTGGCGACATCCTGGCGTCGCAGGTCAGCGAACTTAAGGATATCATTGTTAAGAAGATCAAGGAATATAAGGGTATAGATGAAGGGCTGATAAGAAGGATTGCCAACATCTCTGATACCGAGATACCGCCTTCGGAGCTGAATGCACTGAAGATGAATGATTACATCAATGAGCAGAAAGCGATCCTGATCTTTAATACCATGGATAAGAAAGCGTATAAGAGAGACCTGGAGCGCGCTTTCAATGCACAGACGGTTGAGCAGTTTGTAGCATATAAGGAAGAGGTCATCAAGGTGGCGCAGCAGCGTACGGCTCAGATGGTTGAAGAGTTCAGAAACAATATCGATACGATCTCCGGAAGTCTGGAGCTTTTGATCAAGGATGAGAGCAGAGCGATCGAAGAGCAGAAGAAGGCCAAGGAAGTTCTTGATATGATAGGGGCTCAGGACGAGGCACTGAATAAAAGGATATGGTCTGAAGAATAATAAACAGCTCATCCCTCTTTTATGGCAGCGTTGTGGTAACAACGATCACGGTAAAAGGGGGATTTTTTTATTGTAAAAATGTAAGGTTAAGCATAATTGACGCAGCAGGCGCCTGATTGTATAATGATAATGTTCCGGCAGCTAAGCAGGTTTACTTCAAGCCATTGGCGTTGAAGATGCGGGTTCGACTCCCGCCATGGCTTCGGCCGTGTAGCTCAACGGCAGAGCTTCAATGACACCTTAATCTGTTGATATCGCCGGAAAAAAGCCGGCAGCTAGACGGGTTTACTTCACAGGTGGCCAATCTAATCCGTCGATATCGCCGGCTTTATTTAAGGAGAGACAATATGAAGGATATTTTTAAACGGTTTTTGTTTAATAAACACATACTTGTCCACTATGTGAATTATGGAAAAGAAAACAGTTTTGAGACAGCCTTTGCGCTGGCTAATTTTTTTAATATACGCATTACAAGGGGGCAGGAGCTGGCAGAGCGTTATATGATCCATTTTGCTTCCGAAATGCTGGGCGTTGATGTTCCGGAGCCTTTCTACAGGGGCTTTCCTTCAAGCGTAAGACAGTTGAGCAGAGATCAGCTTATTTACGATCAGATGCTCCATTATTTCAGAACATACGGCAGCGGCAATTTTACGGAGGCCGGATACTCTGTTTTTGAGGAAAAATTTGAAAGGGCAGCTTTTAAAGAAAACTGTGAGATAAAAGAGTTTGAGATAGTCGATGAGGCTGAAGCGGTGAAGCTTCTTAAGCAAGCTGCGGATGATATGCTCATGGGGAGCAGACCGCTTAATGAGATGCAGCTGGAATTTCTGGTCGAAATGCGCAGGGAATATGATCATAAGATAGATCGCTGCGCTTCAAAGAATACGGCGATAAGGCTGCTGATCGCGTTGCGGGACGTTGATATTGCGCGTTTCATATCGCTTTCGGATGTTATCAAACTGGTAGATGAACTGCTTGTTTCGGATTACTATTTTAATGATACACGCAAGCTTAATCTCAGAAATAAAGACAGAAAGTTTATAGAAAAGATACTTGATAATAAGCTTTCGGACAAGCATTGCAGATGGCGTGACTGCTTTGAAAAAAAGGCATTGTGGAGCGGGCTTCTGCATCATATCCACTATAAAGCCAAAAGTGAAAACGGAAAACTGTTTGTGGAGTCCATGCGCGGAGATGAGAACAGATCGGTTTATTCCGTCTTTGAAGCGGCAATGGCTGCCGGAGATATACGCCGGGCAATAGATATGCTGAAGGAAGGCAAAGGCAGCGGAGCGCTGCTCAGGAATCTTGAGTATATTATCAGCCGAATAGAAGATCCTTCGGACCTGACATATCTCTTAAACGAATCTGCTACCGACAATACTATAATACTGCTGCAGCTCCAACAGAAATATGCTGCGGCTAAAAGACCGGGTGTGAGCAGGGAATTCACTTTTGTGCGCAACAATCTGATAAGGACGCATAAGGAGAGCGACAGGGAGATTAAAAAACGCCGTTCTGTGATAAGCGAAGGGCAGGCAAAAACTGTCAAGGCTTATGTGGATGAGAAACTTGATAAGCTGCTGAGGGGCAGGCTGGGCAGGGTTTATGTTGACACGCCCATGAAAAACTATGCATTGCCGCTTCAGGAGAGCAGCGGCCAATCGGGCTACGGAGTGCTGGCAAAAGGCAGCCGCCTTAAGATAGAAGATGGAAAAAAGATAAGAGCTTTTACTTATTGGGAAAAGGTTGATGATATAGATCTTTCTGTGATCGGACTGAAAGAGGATGGCAGCGCGATGGAATTCTCATGGAGGACCATGGCTTCCAAACAATCGGATGCTATAGTATTTTCAGGGGATGAAACCAGCGGATATGCAGGTGGCTCGGAGTATTTTGATATTGATGTTGAAATGTTCAGGATAGAATATCCGGATATCAGATATCTGATATTCTGCGATAATGTTTATTCTAATGTGACTTTTGACAGGTGCATGTGTAAGGCGGGGTATATGCTGCGTGATCTGTTTGACAGCGGAGAGATATATGAACCCAAGACGGTTCAGACGTCTTTTCTGGTAAATGGCAAGAGCATATTTGCGTATCTTTTTGGTATCGATCTAAAAGAGCGGGAATTTATGTGGCTTAACTTAAGCAGCAGCAGAAGGACCATCGTGGCGGGAGATACTTCCATGAGCTTTTTGCTGGATTATTTTAAGATAACTGACACTATGAATGTATATAGATTCTTTGAGCTTATGGCGCAGGAACTTGTTGAGGATCCTGAGCAGGCAGAGCTGATAGTATCGGATAGAATAAAGCTTGCAGAAGGGGATAAACGGAAAGTGATCCGCAGTTATGATCACGAAAAGCTTATCACATTGATGGAAGGAAGGATCGAATAGAGAAAAGGGGCGTATGGATAGCGCCCCTTTTTCATTGATATTAGTTTTTTAATCAAAGGTAAATCTGTCAAATTCGGCTATAACGCCCTCTTCATCAGAAATGAATTCAAAGTAAACAGCATGTTTGCCTATCACGCCGCAGTTTAATGCAGCGGTGATCTCATTTACGCTGCTTTCTGCGGTGAAACAGGCGATCACACGGCCTCTGTAGGAATCAATGCGTACTTTTACGAGCATATCCTTATGTTCGCCCAGAACAACGCTTACTTTAGCGGGAGTATTGTTTCCGAACTGCAGATAGCGGAAGCCGACTGTGGTACCGCTGCTGATGCCCACAACAGGCGAGGATACGTCGTCACGCTGCTCATATACGGGCTGTACATAGGCGCGGGTCTTGCTGCCGTATATGTGGCAGGCATAGCCTGCAGAGATCCATTTGAAGGCATCCAGGCCGTTTATATGGGCGCCCTGTGAGGTCATTTCAACCGGCTTTGCTGATACGGGCTCACCGCATAAGTATTTGATATCACCGATATAAAGACGGCCGTCTCTTCCGAGAGCTACATCGATAGGTTCGAGCATGGCCTGGCGGGAGTATTCGTTAACGCCGGTCTGGCGGTGATAGAAGACATACCACATGCCGTTTACTTCCATTATGGAACCGTGATTGTTACCCCACTGATAGGTCATGGTGCCGACGCCTTCGCTGTCTTTTAAGATCTCACCGCCGTTAAAGCTGAAGTCACCGCCTTCGATAAAAGGCCCGAAGGGGCTGTCGCTGAAGCGGTAGGAGAGGAAACCGTTGCAGTCAAAATCTATACCCAGTTCAGGTATGGGTTTTTCATAACGTCTTGAGAAGATGTAGACGTATTTGCCCATTACCTTTCTGGGGCTGGAAGCCTCAAAGAAAGCATCGATGAGAGAGATGTGGCCGTCATCCTTAGGATCCCAGGGGCAGGTGGAATGACCCATGGGATTGGAAACCAGGGTTTCTTCCTTAAAGGTGGCCATGTCGTCTTCGAGCTCTACGATATAGCAGGGAGCAGCGCAGCCGCCCCAGTAAGCATATACTTTGCCGTCGTCATCTACCAGTACGCCGGGGTCGAAGCCCAGCTTTGTCTCTACAGGGTTTTCAAAAGGCCCCCAGGGCGTTTTTGAAGAGGCGACCACCACAAGGCTTCCGCAGCGCTCTGCAGCGTACATATAATATGTATCGCCCTTCTTGACCACATCGGGAGCGTAGAGTATGGAGTCATAATGGGTCTCATAAGCTACGCCGTGATATTTCCAGTTTGTAAGG
>CADAHD010000165.1 GCA_902787595.1 uncultured Lachnospiraceae bacterium | reverse complement strand
AGGATCCTTACAGAAGAACCGGTGTAGTAGAATGACAGGTTTTAGTTCTGTTTATACCCTGAAATCATTCAAGATCCTTCGCTTCGCTCACGATGACCGGGAGGGTGCTCACGATGACCGGCTATATATGAATATCGCTTTACCACCTGCACTAAGGGTGCGGGTGATAAAGCGATAAATACTTCAGTGTATCTTTTGCTTATACAGGATAAGCGTTGTTCTTTGTATCAGCCTTCTTTGCATCAACTTTCTTCTGCTGTGCTTCACGATACTTGAAGAACTCGGTAGCAACCTGAGGGAACAGCGCGTAGGAAAGGACATCCTCATCCTGCTGCTTATACTGCTTCATCTCAGCCTCGATTGCTTCAAGCTCGGGTTTATCATGTCCGGTAGCCTCAGCGGATCTTGCGGTAGAACGCTTTTCGCCGGGAATGACCTTGTTGATGACATCCGGGTTCATAGGCTTAACAGTCTGTCCGTAGTTACCGCGGAGCAGATCCTTGAACTCGCCTGTAGCGGTCTTGTATCTCTCGCCCATCAGCACGTTGAAGATAGCCTGTGTACCAACGATCTGTGAAGACGGTGTAACCAGAGGAGGCTCACCGCAATCCTTACGAACACGGGGGATCTCTTCGAGTACATCGTTGTACTTATCCTCTGCATGCTGCTCTTTAAGCTGCGAAACCATGTTGGAAAGCATACCGCCGGGTACCTGATAAAGCAGGGTCTTGATATTAACGCCCAGCACCTTGGTGCTCATCAGGCCGTTCTCGATGCACTCTTCACGATAAGGTCTCCAGTAATCAGCGATCTCAGCCAGGAGCTTCTGATCGTAACCTGTATCGTAAGGAGTATCCTTGAAGGTTTCAACCATAACCTCTGTAGCAGGCTGGGAAGTTCCCAGTGCGAAAGGTGATATAGCGCAGTCGATAACATCCACGCCTGCCTCAACAGCCTTAAGATAAGTCATTGAAGCCACACCTGAGGTGTAGTGTGTATGCAGCTGGATAGGAAGCTTGGTGCTTTCTTTAAGAGTCTTAACAAGCTCTGCAGCCTTATAAGGAACCAGCAGACCGGCCATATCCTTGATACAGATGGAATCTGCTCCCATCTCTTCTATCTTCTTAGCCATGTTTGCCCAATACTCAAGCGTATAAGCATCACCCAGTGTATAGGACAGAGCTATCTGTGACTCGCCACGGCCTTCCTGCTTCTTGATCTTGTTGGTAGCATCAACTGCAGCCTGAAGGTTACGGATATCATTAAGGCAGTCGAATATACGGATAACATCGATACCATTTGCAATTGACTTCTCAACGAATGCATAAACCACATCATCTGCATAAGGACGATATCCTAAGATATTCTGTCCGCGGAAGAGCATCTGGAGCTTGGTGTTCTTGAATCCGTCACGAAGCTTGCGAAGTCTCTCCCAGGGATCTTCCTTAAGGAAACGAAGGGAAGCATCGAAGGTAGCACCACCCCAGCACTCTACGGCATGATAGCCGACTTTATCCATCTTATCTACGATGGGAAGCATCTTTTCGGTAGGCATACGTGTTGCTATCAGAGACTGATGAGCGTCACGCAGAACCGTTTCCATGATCCCAACCGGTTTTTTAGCCTGTTCAGCCATTTTATTTTCCTCCTAAATATTTATGATTAATAAACTGTTTCGAAACGCCAACCTCAACTACGTTCGCTATGCTCACTCCGTTTCGGTCGCTGCTATTCGCAGCATACAGTTTCGTATCAGCTTTCGCTCCCGTCAGCAAGCTGCCATCGCTTCAATCTGATACGAAACTGTGGCGTTACTCAAAATACTCCGAAGATAGCCATGAAGGTACCGGCTGCAACGGCAGTACCGATAACTCCGGCCACATTAGGTCCCATGGCATGCATCAGCAGGAAGTTTGTAGGATCCTCTTCTGCGCCGACACGCTGTGAAACACGCGCAGCCATAGGCACGGCGGAAACTCCGGCCGAACCGATAAGAGGATTGACCTTACCCTTCGTGATAACACACATTATCTTTCCGAATAATACTCCGGCCGCAGTACCAAAGGCGAATGCTACCAGACCAAGTGCTACGATGAACAGTGTATCGGTGTTGAGGAATGCTTCTGCAGAGGTAGTAGCACCTACGGAAGTTCCCAGCACGATAACAACGATGTACATCAGTGCATTTGATGCGGTCTCGGTAAGCTGTCTAACAACGCCTGACTCACGGAAGAGGTTACCCAGCATCAGCATACCTACAAGGGGTGCTGTGGTAGGCAGTACGATCGAAACCACGATAGTTACTATGATGGGGAATAAGATCTTCTCCAGCTTGGTTACGGGACGAAGCTGACCCATCTTTATCTGACGCTCTTTCTTAGTAGTAAGAAGCTTCATGATAGGCGGCTGGATAATGGGCACCAGTGACATGTATGAATATGCTGCCACTGCGATAGGCCCCAGATATTTGGTCTGACCCAGCTTACCTGCAAGGAAAATGGATGTAGGCCCATCAGCACCACCGATAATGGAGATTGCTGCAGCAGCTTTGCCGTTGAAATCAGCCCATCCCATAGCTCCTGCAAAAAGAGCTCCGAAATAAGCTGCGAAGATACCGAACTGAGCAGCAGCCCCCAGAAGGAAACTTGCAGGGTTTGCGATAAGAGGACCGAAATCGGTCATTGCTCCTACGCCCATAAAGATAAGTGACGGCAAAATAGCCCACTCATCAAGTATGTAGAAATAATACAGTAATCCGCCCACACCGTTCGGCGAATCCTCCGCCCGCATCATGATATCAGGGTAAATATTTACCAGCAGCATACCAAATGCGATAGGCACCAGCAAAAGAGGCTCAAACTCAAAGCGTATTGCCAGGAAGAGGAAAAACAGCGCCACGCAGATCATGATCACGTTCTTAACTGAGAAGTCGGGATTCATGAACGCCATCTGGCCGAGCAGATTGTTAATGATCTCACTCATTTATCTTACCTCCAAAAAGTCTCCTTGTTTCTTAGTTAAGTGTTGCAAGAACCTGGCCTGCCTCACATGCATCGCCAACTGCTACATCTATGCTGGCAACGGTACCGTCAGAGGGAGCAACCTGAGGGATCTCCATCTTCATAGCTTCGATGATAAGCACTGCATCACCCTTCTTTACAGCGTCGCCAACATTCTTTTCGATCTTGAATACCTTACCTGCTGCGCCGGCTTCGATCTTTACTGAACCTGCGCCTGAAGACTTAGCTGCGGGAGCTGCCTTAGGAGCTGCCTTGGGTGCTGCTTTGGGAGCAGCCTTGGGTGCGGAAGCTGCCGCGCCTGCGCCGCCTTCTTCCACTGTAACATCATATACGTTGCCGTTTACGGTGATTGTATAATTCTTCATTTTTTAATCCTCCATTGATTATCTTATTCTTCTTATACTGCGTACAACAAAACCATCAACTGATGCGGCACCTTCTGATGCTGCAATGGCTGCGGCTATAACAGCCACAAGCTCTGTATCATCCGTCTCTTCTTCCGTAGCATCTGCCTCCTCACGGGCAACAATGTTTTCAATAGCCTTTTCAACAGATTCCTTGTTCTGCTCTTCCGGCTTAGCCTTGAAAGCATCTACTATAGCAGGTACATACTTAAGAAGTGAAATGATGATAGCTATTACGATCAACATAAGGAATACGGTACCCATACCGATAAGCGTATTGACTCCCGCATTCTTCATTGATTCGTCAAGACCCAGCACCGTATTGACGGTGATGGAGGACACATGAAGGTTCTTATCAAAGATGAATTCGATGATACCGTCATGGCCGCCGTTTTCGGGCTCTAATGTTTTAAAGTGTGCTTCTGCTACAACACCGTCATCACTCACATCATATGTGATGTTCGCAGCGTCAAAAAACTGCATGGGATTGGCGTTGTTTTCGACTTTTTGGGCCAGCTCGTTATAGCGGAGTTCCTCTAATGAATCATTGTATGAATGCATACCTTTCAAAAGAACAGGAAATTCCACCTTAACCTGAGCCTGAGTCTGTAAAAACGAAGTGAGACTTTCCACTTCATCGATCATCATGTCATCGTAAACATCCAGCTGTTGCGGATCAACAGCACTGCTGACAACCAGAGCGCTCAGATAATTCACGGTATAATCGAGCTTCTCGTGCGGCTCAGTGATCAAAGGCTCTTTCTCACCGTTACTGCATGCTGCCAGGGATAAGATGCACACGATCATGCTTAATAATAAAGCGATCTTTTTCTTCATCGTTAATCCTCTCTTTCTTACCGAACCTCATTTACGCAAATAACATCTCGAATGCATAAACAAGATGCTTTCTTGTGTCCTTAGGCTCGATAAGTTCATCCACATAGCCTCTGGAAGCAGCGCTCATAACATTGTTCTGCTTTTCTGCAAAATCTTTTGCCTGCTTTTCGATCTCTGCGCCGCTCTTTCCGTCTGCAAGGATCTTACCGGCAAGTTTTGCATCCATGGGACCAACTTCTGCATCGGGCCATGCATAAACCAGATCACAGCCAGTTCCCTTAGAATTCATGATCGCATAAGCGCTTCCGTATGCCTTGCCAACAATAAGGTTGACTCTGGGAACGTCACACTCGGAAAATGCCTGTGCAAGCTGAGCTGCAGCCTGAGCCATATGACGCTCACTGCACATTGTTGCTTCAAAGCCTTCAACATTGGTAACGCTCAATACGGGGATGCCAAAGCTGTCGCAGAAATAAACAAAATCAGCAGCCTTGTAAGCGCCCTTGTGGCTCATGCGTCCGGAAAGCTTGGTCACCTTTCCGTCTTCACCTACTATCTCGGTACGGTTAGCAACGCAGCCTACAGTCAGACCATCCAGACGGATAAAGCCGGTAACTATATCTTTTGCAAAAGCACTGCCGCACTCAAGGAAATAATTATCATCCGCTATATTTGAAAGTAAAATGGAGGTATCGCCCTTTGCGCCTTCGATATCGGACAGAACACGATTAAGATCATCGTTGGAATCTGCAAGGGCTACATCATCATTGTTCTCAGGGAGTATAGCTATCAGTTCTCTGATCTTTGCGTTGATCGTATCTTCATCCCCTGCGAAATCCGCATTGCCGCTTTCCTCTGTCTGGAACTTAGCTGCGGAAGTGTCATTCTTCTCTGCATAATTACCATCTATGGCATTGGGAGAATTAACAAAAAGCTTTGCATTCTTCTCTTCCATAAATGTAAAGTCTGAAATTGCGCTCATTACTGCCAGACCGCCGCCACAATTTCCGAATACGGCTGTTATCTGGGGAACAACGCCCTTAGCCATTGATTTTTTGAAATAGATCTCTCCCAAAGAATTGAGAGCATCCGTAGACTCTGAAAGACGCACGCCCGTGGAATCCATGATCCCTATTACGGGTGCACCTGTCTTCATAGCCAGATCGTAGAGATTGCAGATCTTCTTTGCATGCATCTCACCGATACTGCCGCCGAGAACAGACGCTTCCTGGCTGTAAACATAAACCC
>CADAHD010000164.1 GCA_902787595.1 uncultured Lachnospiraceae bacterium | reverse complement strand
CTTGCTCTCGCCGGGCTTAAGGGTGATCTTCTTATAATGGGAAGCGATGGGAGCCCAGCCGTCTGCAAAGGAATCATTAGCCTTGTTTGCAACAACTGCCTGGGGATCGCCAAAGCCGTTGTAAAGACCGATGAAGGAATCACGGTCGGTATCATATCCGTCGATGGTATCATTTACGGAATAGAATGCATAATGATCGCGGCGGTCTCTGTATTCGGTCTTGTGATAGATAACGGACCCGTCAACTTCTACGCGGCCGGTAGAGAAGTTACGCTGGAAGTTATTGGAGTCATCCTGAGCATCCCACAGACACCATTCTGCGAAAGAGAAGAGTGAGAAGGACTTTTCGGATGAGCCTTCATTGGTAAGTACTACCTGCTGAACTTCACCGTCAAAATCCTGGGGAACGAAGAAGGTAACTTCTGCCTTTAAGTCATTCTTCTTACCCTTTATGATGGTATAGCCCATACCGTGGCGGCATTCGTATTCATCAAGTTCAGTCTTTACGGGAGACCAGCCGGGATTCCAGATGGTGCCGTTTTCATTGATGTAGAAGTAGCGTCCACCCATATCGATGGGGACATTGTTGTAACGATAACGTGTGATCCTGCGCAGACGTGCATCCTTATAGAATGAATAACCGCCCGCTGTGTTTGAGATCAGCGAAAAGAATCCCTGGGTTCCCAGGTAGTTGATCCAGGGATACGGTGTCCTGGGAGTTGTGATGACGTATTCTCTGTTGGCATCATCGAAGTAACCGAATTTCATACCTTACTCTCCTTTATATTATAATGTGAGGCCGATTTGGCCCGTTCATACGATTATACAAAAAAAACAGGTAAAAGGGAAGAAGATTTTTAAAAGTCTGACAGGGTTTTTTTGAAAGTTTGACGGGTTTTTTGGCAGGCCTGCCGGGTTGTGGGAGCCTGCCGGTTTTGCTAGTATGAAAATTACCTACTTTTGGAGGTATCGGATAAGGAGATCTTATTCTATAATAAGCGCCAAATAACTGATATGAAAGGAGTGCGTATGAAAAAGAGAAGACTGGCTGAAAGGATCACGGCTCTGTTGCTGACATTCCTGCTGGTGATAGGGGAATTTGCGGGAACCGGCCTTACGGTAAGGGCTGCTGACCCGGAAACATCCGATGAGGAAGATGAAGGCGGCGGGGAATATAATCCCGGCGGCAAGCCCAATGTGATATGGGTAAAAACCGCTAAGGGAGATAAGAACCTGGTTACCGAAGGAAGCGTTAAGGAAGGCGATGGAGAACTTATCTACAATTCATCTTCCTGCACGCTTACCATGAAAAACTATAATATTACGCGCTGTTATATTAAGAGCGGAACGGAAGCATACGGTCTGTATTGCGACGGAAAGCTTAATATTGTGGTTGAAGGTGATTGCAAGGTGAGCGCAACAGCGCCTTCCGATGCCACGGTGATAGACGGTATTCATGTGGATCAGGAGCTGAGCATCAAAAGCGGTACTACGTCGCCCTTAAGTTCACTGACCGTATTTTTGGCTTAATTGGTGTAGCTCTTGTTTGTTATACCTGTAATGTGTTATAATAAATAGAATTAAATATTTTAAGAGGAGAAATAGGAGGCGTATTATAGGAAAACCTTTAGATACTGTAAATATGGTTATAAACAGTAGAAATATGATCGGCTAAAGGAGATAATACGCTATGATAGACTACAGTATAAGAACATTTATTCAGACACCTGTTTTTTCTAAAAAATGGGATGAAATGGGGATGACGGATGATGATCTGAGATTATTGGAAAACATTATCTTACGTGATCCCAAAGCGGCACCGGCTATACAGGGAACAGGAGGGCTGCGAAAAATACGTATTCCATACGGGAATAACGGTAAAAGAAGTGGCGGAAGGGTTATATATATTGATATAGATGTAAAAGAAACAATATATTTACTCGATATATATGTGAAGAATGAAAAGATAGATCTGAGCGACAATGAAAAGAAACTGTTGAAAAAACTGGTTGATCTTCTTAGAGAGGAATAAAAAATGAGTGAGGTTTTTGAAAGCTTATATAAAAGCTTGAATCAGGCAATAGAAATCGATCGCGGGGAAAGAAAGACAATGATTCACCCTGCTGATGATCTTCCGGCTGTAACTTTAGTTGGGATCACGGAAGGAAGTGATACTCCCTGCGAAACTAAGGAGAGTAAAAAATAAAAAAGGAATAACTTATGGTATGGCTTCACGGCGGCATGAATATGCCGCCGTTATTTATGTAATCTTGCGCAAGCATTAGCAAGGGTGTATAATATACTCTGTAGTAATTTTGCTACATATGATTTTATGAGGAGGCAATCATGAAGAAATTACAAAGGTTTCTGGCAATGATGCTGACGGTGGTAATGTGCGTCGGCACGCTCGCTGATACCGGACTTACGGTGTTTGCGGCGGATGCGGAGGATGAAACGGCAGCTGAAGAAGCCGCAGATGAGGAGGAAACCTCGGAAGAAACTGTTGTACCTGCAAAAGAGCAGGCAGAGGAGGATGAAGATCCTGTTGCCGGTGAGCCTGCTGATGACGGCGCGGTGACTAAGCTTGTCGTTAACGGCACGAGTATGCTGGGGATCAAAGCCGGGCATTTTCTTAAACCTAACGGTGAGCAGTATAGCGGAAGCATTGCTGAGGCTATGCAAAAGCCGTATATGTACTACGATAAAGACGAAGGCGTACTTCAGCTGCATAATATAACGCTTGATGGTAAATATGGCTTTATGAACGATGGCGTATGCTCAACAGGTATCGATTTTGAAGGTGACAAACTGATCGTTGAGGTTATCGGAGAGTGCCTGATAGAACAGGAAGGCGTTGCCGGAGAAGATGCTTACGGTATCAATGCAGATGGCGATCTGACCATCCGTAATACCCTAAAGGATGAAAAAGCGGTCTACGGTTCATTAAAGATCAAACCCGCAAGTAAAGCAAACTGGATATCTTCAATAAAATGTACAGGCAAACTGGACATCATCAACTGTTGTGACGCTGTTGGAGACGAAGCAAGTTACGAGCCGGATGAAGGATTGACAGTTGAGGCGGGAGGATATGATGTTGTTCGAACGGTAGACGGCGCTGAGATAGACTGCAAAGGTGATATGACTGTAACGTATGCCACGGTCCGTGTATATCCTGCGGACAACGCAACAGCTACCAGAGGTATAGTTTGCGGGGGAGGGCTGAATATAGCATCCGGCTATGTTGCGGTGCTTAATATGAGTTTTAAAGAATATAATAATAGCGTCAGGGTTGCCATCAGGGCTGAAGCTGACATCAATATCGGAGCTGATGCGGAAGTGGTAGCCATATCTGACGGAGATCACGGAACCGGTATCGGGAGCAGAAAAGGTAATATCGTTATCAGCGGAACACTGGCCGCCAACGGAAAAGTGGATGCTGTATATGCAAATAAAGAAGTTATTCTGAATGGCTGCGCTGTGAGATATCCGGAGGAGGGCAGAAGATCAGAATCAGGAAAGTCCATAGTAGACTATTATGGTGAATACCCTGATCAGGTCATGATACAAAAAGGCCGTTATTCAGATGTATGGGTAGGCGGACACAGACTGGCAAGCTGGGATAAAGATCTCAGCACTTTCTTTGAAACTGACGGCGCGGGAAGCTGCACTTTTGACGCCGAAACGGGGACATTGACACTTAAGAACATCAGTGGTGTTAAATATGGGGGCCCGGAAGGTACGGATATCTCACCCAGCGCTCCCTCCGAAAAACCTGCGATATATGTTAAGGAGCCGCTTACGATAATCGGAGAAAATGTAAATATCGAGTATGATAAGGATATCATATATGCAAAAGATGCCACAGATATAAGCTTAAGCGGAAATTTCAGCTTTAAGAGCAAACTGGCAGCCGTAAACTCCGAGGGCGGAGTAAAGATCGTCGGCGGCGATACCGTTGTAAAGGCAGAGTGTGAGGGTACCGCTATCTACAGCGGACAGCTCAATATTACGGACGCCGTGGCCGAGATCACTTCAAATAAAACTGTCGGCATCATCAGTAAAAGATCGATAACGTTTAATGGCTGTGATGCTACTGTTATCGGAGACAGCAGGGCGATACTTGTTCAGTCATCGGAAGAGGATGCCATTACCATCAGCGATGAAATTACGATCTTAGAGCCCGAAGGCGCAAAGATAACAAAAGAGGGGGGAGCGACTTTTATTGTTGACGGTACCAGTTTTGCAAAGAAAGTACATATCGGTAAGGCGTATGTTGCTCCTAAAGGATCTGCGCTCAATCCCGTGCCCGAAGGGCTTGATGTAGTTACCGCGCTTACCCTGGTAAAAGGACAGAAGTTCAAGATGCCTTCAAGCGGATGGAGTGTTGCAAAGGCGGATAAGAAATATGTCACGATAAGCAAAAAGGGCAAGCTTAATGCAAAGAAAGCAACTCCCGACGGAACCGTAGTCACGATCACTAACGGCAGCAGGACGATAGATATCAGGATAATACAGCCTAAGTTTGAGTCGACAAAACCCATCAAGATGGAAGCTAAAGAAGGAGCTGAACCTGTAAGCTGCGGATTTGTTGTGGGTGATGATACTGTGCCTGTGGCTTATTACAGCAGCGCGCCGGATATTGTTACCGTAACGGATGAAGGCATGCTTGAAGCAAAGACATACGGAACATCTACGATCACAGCCTTTGTGAACGGAAAAGCCTATAGCAGAAAGGTTAAGGTGACAGAACCCGAACCGCTTAAGGAGCGCGTGATACATGTAAATCTTAATGTTCCAAAGAATATTACCATAAAAGGCGTTAAGATTAAGGAGTGGACTGTTGCAGATATTGATAAGGAGCATGTGTCTGTTAAGAAAACAAAGGTTACAGCTAAGACCACAGGCGAGTATATGTTAACGGGTAAGGATAAGGATGATAATATATATAACGTGCAGCTTATAGTAGATGATCCGGAGATAAAGGAGCCTGCATTTTCTGCGGATGCGCACAAGGCCGGTTCATACAAGTACAAGATCAAAACAGAGCCCGGCGTTTCTGTTCCCCTTGAGTTTGCAAGCATGGATCAGCCTATATTCTTCAGATCCGGCAACGGCGCAGTGGCTTATGTGGATGAAGAACTTCGCTTAAACCCGCAGGAGCGCGGCAAGTGTAAGCTTACGGCAAAGATCAACGGAAAGACGGTGACTATAAGCGTAGTGGTTGAATAAAACGTCACCAATACAGAGCAGGGATCGAACGGCGGCTTGTATAAGCCGCCGTTTTTGTTGTATGCATGCTTGAACTTGCATACAACATGCTGTATGATATATTTCGTAGTATTTTTTCACTATTATAATATGAAGGAGGGTGTCATGAAAAAGCTACAAAGGTTACTGGCAATGATGCTGACGGTGATCATGTGTGTCAGCACGATCGGAAATACCGGCATAAAGGTATTTGCGGCGGATGCTGCTGATGAAACCGCGGCGGATGAAAATGCAGCAGGTTATGAGGCTGCAGCAGAAGAAGAAATGCCGGCAGATGAGACCGTATCCGGGGA
>CADAHD010000163.1:3528-9124 GCA_902787595.1 uncultured Lachnospiraceae bacterium | reverse complement strand
AAGATGCTGCACAGATCATCTCCCGTATCAACGGCTTCACTTATGTTGAGACCGAATACGATCCTTACACCAACACCGTAAAGGAAGTATTCAGAAAGTGCTACTCCAAGGATGCTAACAGCCCCCGTGCAAAGGTTAACTGCTACGGTGCAAACGATGTTTGCGAAGGCGTTGCTATCATGTGGAAAGAGAACGTTGACGTTTCCATCACCGGTAACTCAACCAACCCTACCCGTTTCCAGCATCCCGTTGCAGGTACCTATAAGAAGGAACGCCTCGAAGCAGGCAAGAAGTACTTCTCCGTTGCATCAGGCGGCGGTACCGGACGTACACTGCATCCCGATAACATGGCTGCAGGTCCCGCTTCTTACGGTATGACCGATACCATGGGACGTATGCATTCAGATGCACAGTTCGCAGGTTCCTCTTCAGTTCCCGCTCACGTTGAGATGATGGGTCTGATCGGCGCCGGCAACAACCCTATGGTTGGTATGACCGTTTCTACAGCCGTTTCTATCGAAGAGGCTGCAAAGGCAGGTAAGTTCTGATAATCAAATAAAAAACCCGGTTCATCTATAGAACCGGGAGTTCTTTAAAGATCCTTCGTCGCTGCGCTCCTCAGGATGACATAATACCCTGTCATCCTGAGCGCAGCGAAGGATCTTTTTTATTACAGCAATTGATCACTTCACTTCGCTTCCGCCCCACTCAACGACCGTAAGCCCGCTGCGTTCAAATCCCGTAAAGGACTGCGGCTCTATATCTTCCGGCTCATCCAGCGCCTTCCAGATCATCATCACGCGAAGCATGGAATCTGCCGCCTTCCCGTTCTCATCGGTCACCCGCAGTGCATAGTCCCTGTTATAATCATCGGATGCATCCAGTCCTTCAAAGCTTATCAGATTATAGTCATTATCCTGCATCAGGGGCAGCCAGTATACTATAAACTCATTGGCTTCCTTATCGCTTAAGCCTATTTCCTTCAATTCCGTCCAAAGGAATTCAGCCGTATCGCTGCCGGGTACACAGAAGCCCTTTTCAAAAGAAACCATATCATAAGAATCCGTCTCCCAGAAAAGATATGAGTACTCTGTCCCTTCGCTGTCAGTGAGCGTGCCATTCTCTGCCGCCGTCACATCCCAGCTGTAGGCATTCCCGTTTTGTTCAGCTGCCGGCCATAAAACCGACATTTCATCATCCTTAAGCTCAAGCTCCACATGTACCCTTGTATCTTCACCATAGATATAGATAGCCGGCTTTCTCTTTCCGCCGCCTATACCATAATCCGGCTCCGTTACCGTATTGTCATCTTCGTCGCTTTGGCCGTATATGGTATCCAGGTTATCGGAAATGATGATCAGCTCATTACCGATATCAGACACTTCCTCTGCCATATTCTGAAGCTCCCTCCCTGCATCGGCAGTCTCTTTGCCCCTGCGTGCAAGCATGGCTATCAGTATGCCGCCGCATATCAGCACCACCGCCAGCAGTATTGTAAGTATCACATTTGTATATCTCAGGTTATTTCCACCGGCCTGCGGCAGGTCCGGCTGTTCCTGATAAGATGTTTCCGGAATGTATTCGTTCATGATCATCACCTGCTCACTTCGCTTCCGCCCCATTCAACTACGGTGAATCCGTTACGTTCAAAACCGCTGAATGTCTGGGGCTCAATATCCACGGGCTCTTCGACAGCCTTCCAGGCCATCATCACACGGAGCATACTGTCCGCTGCATTTCCGTCGCCGTCGGTCACCTTCAGTTCAAAATCCTTATTATAGCCATCCGAAGGATCCAGTCCCTCAAAGCTTATCAGATTATAAGCATTATCCTGCATCCTGGGGAGCCAGTATACTATAAACTCATTGGCTTCCTTATCGCTTAAACCTATCTCCTTTAATACCGTCCAAAGGAACTCCGCCGTATCACTGCCTGCCACACAGAAGCCCTTATCAAAGGCATAATTGCCATAATCCTGTGCTTCCCAGAACAGATAGGAATATTCTATACCGTTCTTATCATATAAGGTGCCGTCCTCACCGGCAAACACATCCCAGCTGTAAGTATCTGCATTCTGATAAGCCTGCGGCCATACGGTCAGCATCTTCGCATCATGAAGTACCAGCTCCACATGGGCTTCCGTCCCGCCCTCATCGCCGTAAAGATAGATCACGGGCTTATCAACTTCATCGGGGTAAAGGTAAAAAGGATCATAGGGGTCATCGGGATCGTCCGGATCAGAGGATCCTGTGCAGCCCTGCTCCATGATATCATACACCGTGTCCGAGATACGGTCTACTTCATCGGCGATATTATCTACGTCATAAGACATCTCCTGCAGCATCTTTGAATTTTTTTCACTTTCCTTGCTTGTCCGTGCAAACATGGCTATGACTGTGCCGCCCAGGATCACGGTCGCCGCAAGTAACACGGTAAGGATAATGTTAGTGTACTTTAGATTCATCTGTTTCCCTCCCTTTTTCCGCTTTGTTTTTGTAATTCCTTATCAGCATAAAGCTTTTCGTCAGCACGCTGCATGCATTTATGAAAAGCATCCTGTTCCTTTTTCATCTCATCATACCCCACTCCTACACTTATGATATACGGTTTTTCTTCTTTCACACATCTTTCTGTAAGTGCGCTGCGTATATCTGCTATGATATCATCCAGCTCTTTTTCTTCAGCCAGGTGGGCAATCATGATAAACTCATCTCCGCCGAAACGCCCCAAAAAAATAGGATCGTTTATCTTTCTAACTATATCTATCATTGTCCGTGAGAGCATCACCAGCGCATGATCCCCTTCCGCATGACCGTAATTATCGTTTATCTTTTTAAAGTCATTGATATCCATCATCACCACAAAGGTCTTTCTGCCTTCCATCCAGAGATTATTCTCCTGGGAAACGTAGCGCATAAGCTGTCCCCTGTTATTAAGCTTGGTAAGTGGATCGGTAGATATCTGTGCCTCAATAGACTGTATGAAAAAGCTGATCATCAGGATCGTACCCGCAAAGCAGAATATGGGCAGAGAAGGCATAAGAAACATCTGCATCATGCCTCCCGCCACTACCATTATAGGTAAAAAGCCGATATACAAATGCTTTCTCCGCAGTCTGGGATTATCCTCCCTTCGCGCCTTTTTCACCGAAATGACAACTTCCGCAATAACATAAATATATGGAACACTTACCAGAAAGGCATCAAACAAAGGCCTGTTCTTAAAATTCTCATCGATCAGAAGATCCGGTGCTGCAAAGAATATCCCCGAAAGGATGGCCAGCGAAACGGCAAAAGGTATGACCAGCGATATCCTTACCGCCTTATCATCTCTCTTTTCTATCTGCTGTACAGCCATCACATAACGCAGCCAGGTATAGGTAATGGCCGTCATAAGTATGAAATTAGACAGGTTGGTTATAACAACAGTAAAGGTATTTACAGGGAAAACGCCGGAATCCACGCCGGCCCAGACAGCATCGGAAATAAAATACAGCAAAAAAGAAAGCAGTGCGTTGTCATATTTCAGCTGCTTCTCCTGCCTGTCTATGTTAAGGCAGTCATGCATGAGCATGATACCAAAGACTATGGCTCCTACCATATTGAAAGATGAATAGTATATAAAATATTCGTTCATACCTTATTATTATAAACTTTTTTAACACCTTTTTCCAGCATTTATGAATAAGACAGCGCCCCGCATGGATCTTTTTGGTATCTCCCGGTATAATTGGCAATCCCCCCGTATTTATGTTATAATAACCTTTATGTTTAAAGGGATATTTACCGTAATCGAAATACTGATCCTGGCTCCGCTTTTCTGCTCGGGGCTTTTCAGCCGTAAAGACAGCTCCATAGCGGAGCGTTATATCTGCGGTTTCATAACCGTATGGGCGCTGTTTGAGCTCGTATCCGTTCCTTTTATCTTAATGTCAGCTCCTTTCAGCCTTATGTGCACCGTCTATGAGATACTGCTTACCATAGTGATGTTTGCAGGCGTGATCAGATATACTGTCAGGAAAAAGAAGAATAAAGATGATCCCGATCTTAAGATACTTACCTTTTCCGATAAAAAGACCATACTGCTCTGGATACCCGTACTGGCTCTGCTCCTGGGGCAGTGTGTTTTCTTCGTTATATTCCAGCATTATGACGGCGACGATTCCTATTATGTTGCGCAGTCTACAATCACCCTTGAAACGGATACCATGTTCAGACATGATACCAATAACGGACACATCATTGATGTGGAAGGCCGCCACGCCCTGGGTGCTTTACCCATGTGGATAGCATGGCTGTCAAAAATGGCTGACCTGCATCCCGCCATCACGGCCCATACCATCCTTGCTCCCTTTTTCCTCTGCCTTATGTACGGCGCATATTCCATACTGTCCGAAAGGATCATAAGCAAAGAAAAATGGCGTCCCGTATTCGTACTGCTAATGCTTCTCTGGTATTTTCATTCCAATGTATCGCTATATACGGCTGAGACCTTTGCCTATACCCGTACCTGGCAGGGCAAGGCGGTATTTTCCAATATCATCATCCCTCTTGCCTTCTGCATGATATATGACATATATAAAAATAAAAAGAACACTCTCCTGATCGCCTGCCTTTTAAGCTTATGCGGTATCATGTCTACAAGTACCGCCGCTTACCTGCTCACCATCGTATTCGGCTGTGCCGGACTGGTACTGGGTATAAGCGCATATATAAAGACAAAAAAGCTTAAGAATGCTTTACTCACACTTTTACCTTTTATCATAGCTTCCCTGCCACTGCTGGCGGGCGGCGTGATCTATATAATTATAAAATAAAAAGAGATGGATACAATAAAAGCAACCCTGCTTACACTAAAAGATTATAATTCCTTAAGTCTTTACTTCGTCCTTTTCATAGCGGCGCTGGTATACCTTTTTATCGCCGAAAAAGACAAGGTAAAACGCATGCTCTTTATCGCTGTTCCCGCTGCCCTGCTGGCAGTATTCCTCTTCCCTGTATCAGCATGGTTCTCCATGCATTTTATCCTGGATCAGGAGATATACTACCGCCAGCTCTGGCTGATCCCTTACGGAGCAGTGGTCTGCTATGCGCTTATACACGCGCTGCAGCATTTTTCAATATTATGGCAGCGTATCCTCATCATCACTGTTTTTGCCGCATTGCTCTTTATCGGCAACGGCAAACTGTATCTCAACGGTCAGTACAGCAGGGCAGAGAATCCATATCATCTGCCACAGGATGTTATCGACGTCTGTGATATCATAATGAGCCGTGACGGCGTGGTCGCCCAGGAATACTACCCTAACACTGCATTTCCCGGATCCATGGTTGAATTCAACCGTCAATATACAACACGCATTCACACGCCCTACGGACGTGAAGCCATAGTTGCGCGCTGGAACTACGATACGCCTTTCCTGGATCTGCTCTCTTCGCCCGATCCCATCAGAGCCGAAGAAATATGTACTATGGCTGCGGCAGACTGTATAGAATGCTTTGTAATAGAAAAAGACAAGACTCTTATAGGCGATCCCACAGACTACGGATATCCAAAAGCCGGTGAAAGCGGCCGCTATATAGTATATATGGTAAAA
>CADAHD010000163.1:0-3513 GCA_902787595.1 uncultured Lachnospiraceae bacterium | reverse complement strand
CCACCTGATCATTTTCTCTTCTTTTTATTGGCTCCGTACACGAACACGATAACCGCAGATACCGCATAGAAAACAGTGCCTATCATCATGGGCGAGAATATGCCTTCGCCGGGGATAAGCATAGCCTCTGCGATCATTGGTGAAAATGTAAGCAGTATGTACGATATTACAACCGAGAATATCAGCGCCGTGGATTCATCAACTGCATTTTTAACCACTTTGAGTTCCATGAACTGATCCGTACACAGTGGCGTGCCAAAACCGTCAAGGAAACCTAATACTGTACTGCTCACCACTATCATCACCACTATCGCCGGCAGTTTAATTCAATTTGTTGATAATAAGCATCACAGAACTTATCCCATGTGTCTGGCATATTGCCGGTACCAGGGTTACACAAAGCATTACGCCTATGTTCAGGGGTATTGCGATAAACGCGATATAGAAAAGCATCTCTGCCGAAAATACCATCTTTTTGATCGAAGCTAAACTTACCGGCTTTTCTTCCTCGTCCATATTGCTTCGCTTTGCCAGAGCTTTCCATGGCATGAACAAAAATGTTATAAAAAGATAAACTCCGAATAAAAGCGCCGAGATAAAGAAGGTAATGGAATATCCCATATTAGCGCAGATTATAGCGCCAAGACCGGCGCCGCAGGTAGCTCCCGCAAGAAGCCCCGCATTATCCTGGGAAATATTGTTGCTTCGGCCGGTCTCGCTTTCATAACCTCTGGTTATAAGATAGTTGGATACCTGCTTAAAGCCTGCATAGGCTATACCGGCAGCCGCGCGGAAGGCGATGACAGCGATGGCCGAATGCATTGTAAAAGCTCCAAGATTACAGAGTATCATCATAACCGACGAAACGGCCAGAACCGATCGCATATCCTTTTTCTTTATAAGCTTAGGCAAAAACAGCATGGATATCATCTGTGTAAGACCTTCCATGGTAAGAGGCAATGCGGCCGTAAGACCGTTTGACAGGCCTAAAATACTTTGCCCGCTGGCTCTTATCATCATAGCTGCATAAGGTACACACATATATTCCGCTGTAGAACACAGAAAGCCGCTCAAACGAAGCGAAATACCAACCCTCTTCTCTGAAAATGCCGCTTCACCCGCATCACCGGTATCGACGAGCTCCAGCAGCCTGCTGAACTCCAATACAAAGATAAGCAGTATTATGGTCGTAGATAACAGGGTAAGCACTATCCCTCTCATCTGCGTATTCATTGCATCCTGTGAGATCTCCGCCTCAAGATACAGCGCCTCATCTCCGTTATTGCCTCCTTCGAATATGAAGCTTATCACATCGGAGTTTTCATCAGTCTGCTGAATCTCAACGATGCGTTCACTTATACGCACTGACCTGAGTATATCAAGTTTATTTACACGCGAATAGATATATTCTTTAAGCCCTATTACCTCTCTCAATTCAACGCCGTCGTCACGTACATCCTTGATAGTATTCTCCAGATTCTTAAGAGATGTGTTTAAAGCATCCACCGTCTTCAGCCTGTAATCTGCCTGATAAAGATATAAAGAAAGCACAGAAATAAGTATTACACCGAGGGAAAGTATAAAAAGCTGCATTAACTTTTCTGTATTCCTGTCATTCTTTCTTTTGTGAGGGTACTTTATGTTCCTGTGCTCAAGTACCTTAAAATACACACAAAAAACAATAATATCCACAACACTTATCACTGCCACAGTTACCAACAGTTTTGTAAACACTTCTTTCATTCCTGATGAAAAGATATCTTCGTTATAGAAGGTACCAAAATAACCTTTCAGCTCATCCTCATTATAAATAGCAGTAAATATCGCCCTTTCCCTTCCCGATGTTACGGCGCTGCCGCTATTTAGTTCCAGCTCCGGCAGGACTTTGGTAAATTCGCTGCTCTTTAAAAAAACAGCGAGCCTGTCAAGGGACTCTGTGTCATCCCCGGCATAATACATCAGTTTTCCTTCAGGAGATATAATAAACGGAAATGTGTCGTCGATCTGAGACGAAAAATCTTCAAAGATCTCATCTATACCGTAATAAGTATCAAAGCTTTTACCAAAACTTAAGGATGTTTCAAGATCGGCGACTATATCATCTTCAATACGGGCTACGACACTTTCTTCAAGCGCTATAGCCGTGCTGCGGTAATTCAGATAACCCATTCCGGCGACAAATGAGATGGCCAGAACGCTTATCACCAGCAGTATAAAAAGAAACGATGTTTTATTATTCTTATTTTTTCTATTGGCTGACTTCTTACTCATTTTCCCCACCCTCCGTGTAGATCTCGTCGCATGATGCAAGAAATTCAAAATTCAAAGGATAATCTATCTTTCGAGCCACATCAAGATTCAGACAGATATACGGAGCACTTGTATAAATGCAGGGAAGTTGGCTTGCATCACTCCCGCTCAGTATCAGGGTAATGGTATTTGCCACAAAACGCCCGACATTTTCAAAGTCATAAGCCGAAATTATCATTAATGCCCCTTTATAGACATTATTGACATCATCCAGCACATAGATCGGTATCTTTCTTTTATACAGAGGTTCAAACATTTCTTCCAGATACTCCGGATCATTAACAAGATCGGCTGTAAAGAAAAATGCATCTATATCCTCATCCGCCATACGCTCAAACTCTTCCCTGACTAAAGCATAATACTCCGAAAGCTCCTCTTCAGTTTCCCTTGGCCTTTCGGAAATATTGTACTTAACAACAGAAAATCCGATCTCCTCTGCTGCTTTCATCACATCGGGCACACCGGATATTATCTCATCCCCGTAAATGATCATTCCGAGCTTATCAAACGGTTTAAGAGAATGATAATATTTCAGCTGACGCAGGGGGACCGAAGCTTCAACCTGCGCCCACACATTTGGATTACCCGTGCCATCTGTTGCAGAATCAATGATCCCCGACGCTACGGGATCGGTAGCCGAAAAATCTACCATCGGAATATCCAGTCCAAGTTCTTTAACAAAAACGCCCGCGCTTGTACCGAAAGTTATCACCATATCGATATCTTTACCGGCCCGCTTTGTGAGACCCTCTGCAATTTCATTCTCATCATCATATCCAAGATAAAAGAATGCGTCTTCCGCAAATTCTATATATTCACCCAGATCAGCCTTAAGCAGCTGCTCATACATCTCTTTAGTAGACAGATTATTCTTTTCTATATCCTCAATTGTAAACGGAATGGAACCCTCACTGATCCAGCCGTATTCCTGAAGTCCCTGCAGGATGTAGTTCAGCTGTCGGCTGGCCGGAAGGTATTCATCGTAATCCACATAGGCCAGGCGGTATTTGCTGCCATCTTCTTTGGTATGGGGATCTGCAGGTACGGAATTCTCAGCCTCAGCAATAAAAACATCTGTATCCGCGCTGCCATATGTACAGCCGCAAAGCAAAACACAAACCATCATTATGCTGATCATCAGTTTTAACATCTTTTTCATATATATACCTTCTCCAATCTTTCAGCTGTCATGCACATCCATTC
>CADAHD010000162.1 GCA_902787595.1 uncultured Lachnospiraceae bacterium | reverse complement strand
TTACATGGAAAAGAAGCAGAGACGGTAAAGAACTATATGCCGGAGGACATATGGGAAGGATTTGAAAAATATGAATACCGTTATGCACTCTGTTCGGTTGAGGATGACAAGCTGACGGGTGTGGCTGTGTTTGATGCACTCAGCGCTGCGCAGATAGTATCGGTCAGAGTCCTGGAAGGATATCGCGGGAAAACGGAGACGGAACTTCTTGAAAATATAGGGGAGATATGCAGCAGGCTTGGCTGCGACGGGATAGTTTATGAGATATATGATGAGGACGATCCGGAGTTCTTTGGACCGATCCTTACCAAAGCGGGTTTTGAGGAAGGGGATACAGTAACCCTGTATAAGTTTCCGATCATGGCTATCTATGAAAATGCTATAATATCAAAGGCTAAAGTAGGAAAGAATATCATCAGCTTAAGCCGGGCTTCTGATAAGAGCCGCAGGCTGTATGCGAACAAACTTATAAAGTCCGAAAGCTATGATAAATTTATGGATGGAGGATTTCAGGAAGATTTAAGCACGCTTTATGTAGATGAAAAGGGCAATATCATGGCCTGCCTTCTGATCAGGGACATGGGGCCGGAGGAAGGATTTTCCATCGAATATGCCAATTCAGAAGGCTGTAATGATAAAACGGCTTTTCTCCAGCTTTTAAAACAATCAGCATATAATATCCTGAATTATTATACGCAGGACGATCTGTCAGGATACGTTCTGGTAATGAATGCTATGACGGAGGGACTGGTAAGAAAGATAATCCCCGAGGCAAAGGAAGAAGATCATTGCACCACTTATGTAAAGGTATTATAACATCCAAGCCGGCATGATAGTGGAAAGATGGCTATGCCGGCGCGATTATTGCGAAAAGAGCCTGTTTATGCTATAATCCTGCGAGTGGCCGCTTGACGGCAGCAGGAAGGATAAAGGGAGTTGATCATGAAAGAATCATTAAAGACGAAATGTGAATTACTGGCAGAAAACTATGCCACCATTCATCAGAATTTTAAATGGAGTTTTGAATTGATGAGTCTGGCGGCTGCAGGCGTCTATACCAGCGCCGGTATCAAGGCAGATGCTGCCAGGATGAAGGAATGTCAGGAGATCATAAAAAAGAAGCAGAGCATATTCTCTGAGCTGCGCGGCACCACGGAGCTGGCAATACTGGCCAGAATGGCGGTTTCCAATAATCCGGAGAATTATGTCGATGAGGTGATGGGCGTCTATAAGCGGATCATGAAGGGCAAGATTTTTTCTTCACCTTATTATGTGCTGTCTGCCCTGATCATAGTTGAGCAGCATAAAGTGGGCCAGGCAGATGAGATAATCGATAAGACAAAGAAGATCATAAAGAAGATGGGCAAGGAACATCCGCTTCTTACCGGACAGGAAGATGTGCCCTTTGCCACGGTAATGGCTATGCTTCCCGATGAGGTGAGCTCACTGATACATGAGATGGAAGCATGTTATGATATCCTTAAGAAGAAGTTCCCTCTTCACAAGGATGCTGTACAGGGACTTTGCCAGGTGCTGAGCGTCAGCAAAATGGATAATGAAGAAAAATGCAAAAAGGCCGTGGATATCTTTGAGGCGCTTAAGAAGAAAGGCATCAAGTACGGTAAGTCAACGGAGCTTTCGGCGCTGGGCTCTCTTGTAGATATACATCTTGATGCGGAAACGATAGCATCAGAGATAAGCGAAGCTTCAGAGCTGCTGAAGAAATTTAAGGGCTTTGGCAATCTGGCGCTGGGCAAGGAATACAGAGCCATGTTTGCTGCGCTGCTGGTTGCTGAAGAGTACTTAAAGGAGAATAACGGCATAGGGACCACATTGATGGGAAGCTCACTGGCAGTGGTGATAGCAGAAGAGATAATATTGCTGATAATGATAGCTGCACAGGCTTCTGCAGTTTCAACGGCCAACAATCATTGACCGGCAGAATAAGGTGATATGTTGTTGCAGGGGAGCGTTTGCTCCCCTGTTTTAAAAAGATGATCGGTGGGGTTAAATGGGGGAAGAAAGAACAGCGGAAATCGAAGGATTCAGCATCCTGGATCATTACGAAAAAGAACTGGATCCGGTTGAGACTCAGGCTTTTTATCAGGATCTGAACCTGCTGCAGATACTGGATAAGCTGGCAGCCAAATGGGGAAAAGAGGTAAAAAGGTTCTTTAAGTACCTGCCGGATACTCCGGAAGCTGAAGCCTACAGAAGGGCAGTGTACGCCGATATAAAAAAAGAAGAAGTATACAGCGCGCTGCTTGCTTATATGCAGAACCTGGCGGCTGTCAGTGAGATGCGCGCAGAGCGTGCTAAGGTAAGCGGCACCATGCAGAGAGCTGTATGGCGCATACGTGAGATGGAAAGATACTGCAGCGCTTATGAAACGCTTAACAGGGATCTTTCAAAGACTGAACTTTCGTCCGACGGCATGCGTGAGTTTGCGAGCATACTTAAAGATATACTGGAAAGCGGCGGTTATCTGGCGATGCAGGAGCAGACGCGAAAACTGATAGCCGAAATACGAAAACTCCGTTTTGTACTCACCTACGATAAAGACCGTATCAGCGTAGCGCTTGGGGAGGTCGACGGAGAGGGCGCCTATGAAGAGATGCTCAGAAAGGAAGACGGCAGCAAAAACGGGCGGCTTCAGAATCCGTTCAGGGCAGATCCCTATGTTAATGCTTTGGAGAACGCCTGCCTTGAGATACTGGAAAAAAAGAACCCCGGCTTTTTTAAGGAATTGAAGCTCACAGCGGAAAAAGCCGGTGAATATGAAAGGCCTGTGCTTAAGCGCTTTGAACAGGAGATAGTCTTTTATCTGTCTTTTTATGGATTGCAGCGTGATATGGAAAGCGAAGGCTATCACTTTTCAACGCCCGAAACTTCCGATGATAAGCGCATGGAAGCAAAGGGGCTGTATGATATGGCGCTGGCGCTTACAGCCATCAATGAAAAAAGAAAAGTGATCCCCAACAATTTTTATTACGAAGACGGCGACCGCTTCTTTGTGCTGACGGGGCCTAATCAGGGCGGTAAAACCACCTTTGCCAGAAGCCTGGGGCAGCTGGTCTACTTTAGCAGGATAGGCCTGGATGTACCGGCGCTTTCGGCGAATGTTCCTTTCTTTCACGGGATACAGACGCATTTTTCGGTAGAGGAGAGCATAGAGACGGGGCGCGGAAAGCTTAAGGAAGAGCTGGTGCGTCTGGCGCCCATGATGGAAGATGAACAGAAAGGAAGCTTTGTGATCATCAACGAGCTCTTTACGACAGCCGCCAGCTATGACGCTACGATAATGGGTAAAAAAGTATTAGGGCATTTTATCGGACTTGATTGTATGGGTATCTATGTCACGCATCTGAAGGAACTGGCCGATGAACATGAGGGCATAGTCAGCATGCGCGCCATGCTGAATGATGAAGGGATACAGACATTTGAGATAAGGCGGGGCGCTGCAGAGGATAAACCCTGCGCGGAAAACCAGGTAAACAAATACCGGCTGACCTATGAGCAGTTAAAGGAGCGCCTATGAAAGTATGCCTTTTATACGAAGACCGTGAACGGGTAAATGAGGAAAGCTATTATGACAGCGCCAGCATCATACAGGATCTGGGGCTGAAGACCATTTTTCTGATATCCTCAAAGGATCTGATTTATGAGAATGGGGAAGTAAAGAAAGTAGATAAGGAAGATCCGTTCCTGGTAGATACGATGAGAAAAGTGATGCTTACTCCTTTGGAAACAAAAGAGGAGATCATATACAGACAGCAGGTGGTGACGGATTGTCTGGAACATCCAAAGCTGATACGGGAACTCTACCGCATAGGCAGTTACGTTGTGCAGAAGTGGGGCGAACTGGGCAGAGGCCCCGGAGAAAAGATGCAGCAGAGCAATCCTGTGATAAGGCTTGTTTCTGATATTAAGGTACTGCATCTTTTCTGCGATTCGCTGGCGGAGATAAGAAGACTGCTGGAGGAAACGCAGGGACTTGTTTCAAAAGGGCTTACGGCTTTTCGTGAAAGCTTATTTAAAGAATTTACCAAAGAGCGCGAGCAGTTTGTGAGAAAGGTGCTGGAGGATATATCGTTCTATACGGAGGGCAGCGATGATGAGGATGCGGCTAAAAACCGTGTGGTAAAACCACGTATAGTGTTGGAATGCGGACTGGAGGACGGACTCAAATTCAGTTCGCTCAAACTTGAGGAAGTATCTTCGGTGAGCACTAAGTTCTATAAACCGGGCAGCGCCATGGATAAGATACAGGAGTTTAAAAATTCGCGCATACCCGATTCCTTCTCGACGGTTAAGGATATAAGGATAGGCGAGCAGATACAGCAGCTGGAATATGGTATAGTAAGTTATCTTACAGACAGGCTTAAGAGTCTGGTGGATGACTTTCAGACTTTCTTCGGACAGCTTAAATTTCAGGCGGCTTTTTATCTGGCTGCGGTTAAGCTGAAGGCGCAGATAGAGCGTTTTCACATGCCCTGGTGTTTTCCGGAAGTATGTGACAGAAGAGATCTGAAGTTTGATGATCTGCGGGAAGTGGTTATGGGCATGGAGCAGAGGATCGATGTGGTCGGCAACAGCTGCAGTCTTAAGAAGAAAGATCTGCTTATAGTTACGGGCGCAAATCAGGGCGGAAAGTCAACCTTCCTTCGCAGTATAGGCATAGCCCAGGTGATGATGCAGTGCGGACTTATGGTGGCGGCGCGTTCTTTTGAGAGCGGCATCTTTCCAAGGATATTCGTACATTTTACACGCAGGGAAGACAGCGCGATGAACAGCGGCAGGCTGGACGAAGAGCTGAAGCGCATGAACGGCATAGTTGAGCATATAGCTGATGGTTCGCTCCTGCTTTTGAATGAGTCCTTTGCGACCACCACGGAAAAGGAAGGCTCGGTGATCGCGTATGATATAATACGCGCGATGAAGGAAGCCGGCGTTAAGATACTTACGGTCACGCATCTGCTTTCCTTTGCCAGACGCGTACATGAAGAAACAAAAGACAGACCGGACGCAGGAGTGGATTTCCTTTCGGCAGAGCGTATGAAGGACGGAAGACGCACCTTTCATATGATACCTCACGAACCGGAGCTTACCAGTTTTGGTCTGGATCTTTATCAGGAGATAGTGGAAAAGAAGACGGGATATGAAAATAGTTAAGATAATAATTATATCGGGACTGGCGGTAACAGTGGTGCTGGTACTGGCTTTTGCGGTGCTGGGGCTTATATTTCCTGCCGGTAATAAAGATGACGGCAGTGATACGCCTGCTGTGAGCACTGATGTGACACGCGTTATAAGCATAGAAGATACGGCGCCTATCGGCATAATGGGCGTAAGCGAAGATATTGCAGCCGTTGCTGTTTCCGAAGACAGTGTATCTGTGGATGAGGCCGTATCTGCGAATGAGGCTGTGTCGGAAAATGAAGCTTCCGAAGTGTCGGAAAATGAAGCCGATGCGCCGGCAGAGGGTGAGGTAAAACCGGTATCGGAAAATGAAGCACCTGAAGAGAAAGCGGAACCTGCAGCGCCGGAGAATGAGAGCTTAACGCCGGAGAATACATCCCACTCGCCGGAAGTCATGAGATCCTTAGCAAGATCGATAGCTTCCTTTGTCTCAGCTGTGCAGTTAGCTGTAAG
>CADAHD010000161.1 GCA_902787595.1 uncultured Lachnospiraceae bacterium | reverse complement strand
CTATACTTACGATCCGTTTTAATTTGTACTTCAGCATATTCATCTTCCTTTTCTCCCCTGTTTTTTAATATATGTTTAGCTATGCTTTATACTTTTGCAATAAGGCTTCTTTCAAAACTTCCAGCTCTGCGATATCATCAAATCCCTCGTCGGGCTGATATACCAGTCCCACTGCGTATCTTGTAACTGCAGCCAGCATCAGATGCAGAGTAGTGGAAAACATTTTCTTTTCCGGAATGTCCGTGCGGATGGTATGATCCTGCACGCCCTTTTCATATATGATATGGAACTGCTTCTCCAGTCCGTCTATCACATTCGCATATGGCTGCATTGATCTGTCATCAAACTCTTCCGACCGTATATATACATTAAACAGCTGGTTAAAGCAAAGAAGATCCTTGTGCCCCCGATACAGCTCCAGAAAAGAATCCAGATAAAACTCAAAGACCTCTTTGGCCGTCATGCCTTCAAAATCAACCTTTGGCCGGCGTTTACGGTTTTCTTCGAAATAAGCGTTCCATTTCCATACTGTTACGGCCATCACCAGGCCTGCCTTGGAATCGAAATAATGCAGCAGCGTTCTTTTACCGCAACCCGCTTCTTCTGCAATATCCGTTAATCTCACTGCTGTAATACCCTTCTCTGAAAACAGGCGGTATGCCGTGCTCAGCATTTTTTCCCGCCTCATTTTCATTTGACCATGATCTGCTTCAGGCGCTCTCATCGCCCACCTCTCTTTCTCTAAACTGATTTCAACAGAGGGATAATAAGCCAAAGCCCTTTACCTCGCTGCCATACCTGTCTTTCCTTATTCCACAATCACACACCTTTTTCCGATTTTATACAATACCAAAAATCTTCCCCCACACTGCAGAGCCCGCTTTTTTCCCGAAACAGCCATTTTATGCCATCAATCCCATAGTGACAATCCGGATAAGATAAGGTATTATTAAAATATGTATCAGCAGAAAGAAAAATCCATCTTCACATATATCATCCCTATAGCCTTATTCATACTGGCTGTTTTTCTGCTGTATAAAAGCGGCAGCAGAAATGCCATTGCCGGCATAGGCGAACCCGTGCAGACTGAAGAGAGCGGGCATATAGACCGCACCGTCGACGACTGGAAACTCAGCATAGATTATGATTATGCTTACGACATTGAAGCTCTGGTGATACACACAAAGGATTATCCTGAAACAAATTTAGGCGGAAAACTGGCGCCCAGGGATCTGGCCCTGGCCTGGGGAACTGTTGCCGCTTACAATAAAGCGATAGATTTTCACTGGTCCCAGTCCAACCGCTGGTACTACTGGTCAGCCGATTCCTATGAGGCTATAGAACCCGTAGCCCTGCCCGGAATGGATGCACTCACTTCCATTTCCCTTCAGTCGGCAAACAATCATATCATCCCTGCCGATACCACCGTAAGAAATGTCGTAAAAAAAATACGAAAAGGCGATCACATACGCCTTAAAGGCTATCTTGTCAGGATCAACGGCAGCACCCCCGGCGGAAAGACCTTTCACTGGAACTCAAGCACCACCCGCACAGACACCGGCAACGGCTCCTGTGAAGTGTTTTATGTGACAGAAGCGCGTATACTCAAGTAAACTCTTAAAATGCAGGCTGACTGTTCAGCCTCCTCCGACGCGCACAAAGCCACCGTCTTCGAGCTCACCGACACGCTCTTTATATTTATCTTCATCAACGCTCTTTGCTTCTTCCTTACCCGCAAACCAATATGCAGACTGTTCTCCGTACAGCAGAAGATTAAGATTTTCGGCCATGGAATGCTGGATCGGAACATCGATATAGTACTTATAAGGCGACAGACTGCCGTCTTCAAGTATCGGCAGACCGCTTTCATCCGCCATTACAGCCGCTTCCACAGTAGTGATCCCATCTGCAAAATGCATATAAAAGGTCTCGGACACGCCTTCATGCTCATAATGCACGCTGTATCTTCCCTGATAAGGTTTATAATGCAGCTCACCCAGCTCGCTGCAGAAGGTGGTCATCCTGTAGGGACTGCCGTCGTTTCCTATGGAATATATGCGTCCTTCTGTCAAAGGCGCCGATCTGTCCAGCACCACCAGCTCCGGAAGCTTATCCGAATCAAAATGTATCAGCGCCAGAAGCTCGTTATGATCAAAAGTCAGTTTGGTCTTTATCATGCCCTCATAATACAGAGCCCCCTCAGGCATTTCTTCCATAAACTCAAAATAGGTAAGGGCTTTGATATAAGTCCCTTCTCCGGCATCACTGCTCAATCCTGCGTCGCTTCCCTTATATGTGCTCAGCGGTGCAGAAGTAACAGATGAAGACGAAGATAAAGGCGAATATCCCGTAGTTTCAAAGGGTTTAGACGCAGGCGCCGACATATCCAGGTCCACTGCCTCTTTCTGTTTCCCGCAGCCACCCAGGGCCAAAACACATATGATCGATAAAAATAAGCGCTTTTTCATTTCAGGCTCCTTAACTCAGCGATATTTACAGCCCCACTATCATAAGCTGGTTCAGATATCGCTCTACAAGTTCTATCACAAATATATCAGGTTCGTAATCATACAGATCGCTGCTGTCAAATGACTGCCAGTATACGAATCTGCTTTCGTTAAAACTGCTGCCTATATATTTTATCATGGCGTCGCAGTATGAATCACGGCATACATATATCCTGCGTTCGTCCGCTCCGGTATTATGATGTTCAACAGCGGAATGATAAGCTTCTTCAGCAGCCGTCTCTCCACTGATCTCAAAACCTTCAAGACGGCATTCATTATCGCCGCGTTTTAAAAGGAATTCCATGTGCAAAAGCCTTGCCAGATCTCCTGCAGTTTCCTCGCATACCACAGGCGTATATACGCCTTCATCTATATCCGGAAGCTCTATCCCCAGCGAAGATAACAGCTCCCTGCTGCCCACATAAGCGCCCACATCATTCCAGTGTGTATCCGTCTTATACCAGATCGGGATCTGAGTCTTTTCCTTCGCCGCCATAAGCGCATCCATGGAATTGATCACCTTTATGTCGGTATTGTCCCTCAGATACTCATACAGCTGTTTATACCTGTATTTTTCGGCAGGCGCGCCGTATTCCTTCGGCATGTATTCCGAATACATCCTCTCCTTATTGGGCGCCAGAAATACCACGAATTCTATGCCCTTTCCTGCCAGTTCATCTCTCATATCGCAGAGCCTTTTTGCAATATCCGCAAGCTGGTTCTTTGTAAAGAGATATTCACCCCTGTAATCTGCGACAGGATCACCGTCGTCCTTTGCCCCGTAAAAAAGCCAGCCGTCTTCCCCCACTATGACCTTACCGGAAGAAGTGCCAAAAAGCAGATAATCGCTTACGGATCCCGTGGTTATCAGCGCATCCCTGAAAGGCATGTGATCATTTAGATATGCTTCAAATTCACGCGGGAAGGAAGCATAATTCTCTGCAGTAAGGGCAGGCATCTGAGCCAGATCCCTCATCTCGCCCCCGCCGGCAAATATCCCGCCTTTAAGCCTGCCGCCCAAAACAAGCCACAGGGGCATGGGCAGGCATATCCCCAGAACAAAGGCCGCCAATATAATGATCTGCGCCAAACTGTGTTTTTTCATCAATGCCTCAAAACTGAAAGTATATAAAAGGATTATAACTGTTCCCAGCAAGCGCCGCAACGCAGAAGAACAAAAGCAGCATGCAGTACAGCGCTTCCGGCGCGCTGTCCTTCCACTTATCCTTTATCTTCTGCGGACAAAGGCTCTGCAGCGGTCCTGCGCCTGCTATAGCCGCTGCCGTCATGATCCAGGTCTTTTTATTACCCAGCTCCCAAAGCGATGTTTCCCCGCCTGCTCCGAACATGCAGCTTATATAGTGTATCGCCGCCTGTGTATTATCTGCGCGAAACAGCACCCAGCCAAAAAGCACCAGAACAAAGCATACCAGCCGGGACAGGACCTTGCTCTTATCCTGCAGTTTCTTAAGACCCGCGCGCTCCGCCAGAGAGATCAGCCCGTGATACAGCCCCCACAATATAAACGAAAGATCGGCGCCGTGCCAGAGGCCGGTTAGGAAAAAGACTATAAAAAGATTCAGATATGTACGGCCTTTTCCCTTTCTGTTGCCTCCCAGCGGAATATATACATATTCCCTGAAAAAAGCGCCCAGCGAGATATGCCAGCGTCTCCAGAATTCGCTTATGCTTTTTGAAATATACGGATAGTTAAAGTTCTCCGGAAACTCAAAGCCAAAGATCTTTCCCAGCCCCAGCGCCATATCGGAATAGCCCGAAAAGTCGTAATATATCTGCAGCGTATAAGTCAGCGCGCCCATCCAGGCTGCTGCCGCGCCTGTGTTTTCCATGCCAAACGCCGCATCAGCGCACTCCGCCATAACATTCGCTATCAGCACCTTCTTGCCCAGTCCGTAAAGAAAGCGCTTAAAGCCCGCGGTCATATTGTCAAAGCTGACCGTGCGCTGCTTAAGCTGCTTTTCCACGCTTACATACTGAACTATGGGTCCGGCTATCAGCTGCGGGAAGAACGATATATAAAGCGCTACGGGCATGGGATCGGCCGAAGCCTTCGCCTTGCCCCTGTATACATCCGCTATATAGGATATGGCCTGGAAAGTAAAAAAAGATATGCCTATGGGCAGTTCTATTTCCGGTCTGGGGATAAAACCAGCGCCCAGTACGCCGTTAACGATATCCGCAAAAAAGCCCGCATATTTAAAGACAGCCAGAAAGCCCAGATCAACTGCCACGCCGGCGATCAGGGAAAGCTTTTTGTGTTTTGTCTTTTCAATCAGGAGCCCCGCCGCCCAGTTCCATATAACGGAAAAGATCATGATGATGACCCTTACCGGTTCGCCCCAGGCATAGAATATCAGACTGGCGAGCAGAAGAAAGATATTTGACCACTTCCTGCCCACCAGCAGATTTCCCAGAAAAACAACGGGAAGAAATATCCATAAAAATATAACCGAACTGAAGACCATATCACATCTCGTACTGACTGCGGTAAAGCTTTGCGTAGAATCCCCCGGCGCCCAGCAGACTCTTATGATCGCCCTGCTCTATTATATTCCCGTCCTTCATTACCAGTATGGTATCCGCCTCTTTGATGGTGGAAAGCCTGTGCGCCACTATAAAGCTGGTCCTGCCTTTCATCATCCTGGCAAATGCATCCTGTATCTTGAGTTCCGTACGGGTATCAATGGAGCTGGTAGCCTCATCGAGTATCAGCATGGGCGGGAGTGAAAGCATTATGCGGCTGATGCATATAAGCTGCTTCTGTCCCTGTGAGAGCTGACCGCCGTCCTCACCTATCACGGTATCGTATTGTTTGGGAAGCTGCATGATAAAGCTGTGCGCGTGGGAATTCTTTGCCGCAGCTATCACTTCTTCATCGGTGGCATCGGGCTTTCCAAGAGTGATGTTATCTCTTATGGTGCCGGGTTTGAGCCAGGTCTCCTGCAGCACCATGCCGTAGTTTTCCCTTAAAGAGTGCCTGGTATAATCCCTGATATCCCTGCCGTCAACAGCTATGCTTCCCTTATCAACATCATAAAAACGCATCAGCAGGTTGATAAGCGTGGTCTTTCCGCAGCCGGTAGGACCTACAATGGCAACTCTCTGGCCCGGCGTAACTTTTAAGTCAAGATCTCGAAGAAGCGGCTTATCCTTAACATAGGAGAAGCTTACATTCTTTATATCAAGGCCGCCCTTAGCATCTTCAAGCACTGCAGCATCTTCCTTATCGGGCGTGCGTGCTTCTTCGTCTATCAGTTCAAATACCCTGCCCGCACAGGTTATCGCATTCTGAAGCTCGGTGACCACGCCTGAGATCTCGTTGAACGGCTTGGTATACTGGTTTGCGTAGCTTAGAAACGCCGTAAGATTACCCACGCTCATGTGTCCCCGTATAACGGCTATGCCGCCGGCAAGAGCCACCAGCGCATAGATCAGATTGTTCACAAAACGTGTGCTGGGATTGGTGAGCGATGAGAAAAAGACTGCTTTTAAGGATATCTTCTCAAGTTCCGCATTATTCTTATTAAATAACTCCTCCGCTTCCGCTTCATGCGAAAAGGCTTTGACCAGCTTCTCGTTTCCTATCATCTCGTCGATGATGGTAGTCTGGACTCCTTTGGTAACCGACTGCTGTTTGAAAAAGCTGGATGTATTCTTTGCTATGAACGCTGCCACAAAGAGGGAGAGCGGCGTCAGCAGTATTACCACCAGTGCGACCCATTTATGAATGGATACCATCAAAATGAGTGTGCCGATGATCGTAAGTATTCCTGTAAAAAACTGCGTAAAGCCCATGAGCAGTCCGTCCGCAAAAGTATCGACATCAGCTATCATGCGGCTTAAGATATCCCCGGTAGGATGCGAATCCATATAGGAAAGCGGAAGCTTCTGCAGCCGCTCAAACGCGCTGTGTCTTATATCACGCACGCTGCAATACGCCACATGGTTG
>CADAHD010000160.1 GCA_902787595.1 uncultured Lachnospiraceae bacterium | reverse complement strand
GTCTGAGTCACTAAAGCGGCATAGAAGGAAAGCAAGCGTGGAGGAAAAAGTGACTCAAAGTGTCCACAGAGAGGGAACTGAGTCACTAAAAGCAAGGCAGGATTTAAGATCACCAACATGCCGATGGAACGCTTTGGATCAATCCGTCCTTAATCGTTCAACCACGCTCTTTTTACTGATCTTTTTATATGCTGCAGCAGGGATGATAAGGATGATAAGCAGTATCACGGGAAGACATACGGCAAGCGAGCTGAGGCTGAAGTTCCATGAAAACATGGGAAGCTCGTTAACAAAGGTCTTGACCAGAGTGACATTCGTAAGGGCTGATATAAGCAGGGCAGATACGGAGGTATAAACGAAGTATCTTAAGCCTTCCCGTATAAGACTGCTTTTCTGCTGCTTGGTGGTCATGCCCACAGCTTCCAGCATTGCAAACTCGCGGCTTCTGGAGATGATGGAAGCTATCATGGTATTGCCGAAGTTCATTACGCCTATAATACCAAGTATCACAGCGATCAGGATCCCGGCTATCGCAAACAGTTCCCCGAAGGATCTGTTATCGGCTATCACACTCTGCTTTGAGGTATAGCTCAGAGCGGTAGTCCGGGTATAGCTGCTTATCCATTCCTCAAAAGAGGATTCGCTTTCGTCCTCAACATCTATAAGCGTGCGCATGGGATCGCAGGCACCAGGCGTTGTTGCTGCTCTCCTCTACCTTATCTCCGGTGCTAAGGATATTAAGGAAGCCGTCGTTGGCATACTGCCATCTTTCAGCTATAACATAGTTTCCGCTGTTGAACTTATCCCAGTCAATGAAGGATGTTCCGTCCATGGTCTGAACATCATAAAGCTTTTGCGCGACAAGCTCGCCTATGCCGTAGGTATTGCCTTCCATTGTGCGTTTGTTACGCAAATCCTTTAGATAGCTGTTCAGTGAATAGCCGTCACCGGTATAGAAGCATTCTATCTGCATTTTTACCGCTTCGTCCGAAAAGAAATACTTTTCGATATCGCTCCATACTTCGGGGGAGAATTCATGCTCGCCGTGGGTCAGATACAGATTACCGGTCTTTTCGACGCCGCTCTGTTTGGAAAGTTCCGTAAAAAAGGCGCTGTCGACGGCATTAACGTTCTTATCCGGTGATCCCGCGTTGTCAAGAAGCGAATCCTGCACACAAAAATCGGCGGCTATGTAATTTTCGGCAAAAGTCTCGGTACTGAAGCTATTGCTTATGGTATATGCGCTGTTGAGCACCACGAGTGATAAGGTAAGGGACATAACGATGGAAAGGGTTTTGCGTTTGGGTCTGCCGTTCTTATCGAGCCTGCCGGTAAAACGCGCAGCATCGACGGGAGAGATGGAAGACACTCTCCGGCAGGGCTTTGAGGAGCTGATGGCTACAGTGAGATATGCAAACGCTGCGGTAAACAGGATTATCCATATGTTCATATGAACCCGGCCTTTATCGGCGCCTACAGTGTTGATGAACCTGCCGATCATCGGAAGCAACCAGCCGCCAATCCCGCATCCTATTATCAGGCCGATGGGGATGGCTGTAAGGCAGATGCGTCCTGTCCTGTGTTTTACCAGGCTTTTGATCTGCCGGCCGGAAGTTCCGATGGTCTTTAACAGTCCGTACTCCTTCATATCGGATATCATATTCAGGTCAAAAATGTTATAAATGATAAGATAGCCGGAAAACATGAATAACACCAATGCTGCAGCACATACCATGGCAGCTATGGGATCCATGTAATTATACTGGCCCATGGAGGAAGCCGTGAATTCGCTCAGCAGACTTCCCACTATCGTAAAAAATGATGAGAACAGGACAGTCGTCAGTATGACCGAAAACGCCATTACTGCGTATTTCCCCCTGTTCGTCTTTAAAGAGCTGAGAGCAAGTCTTTTAACCGCTTTTTTACTTCTTTTTGACATTTTAAGAACCTTCCTTTTCGTGTTTTATCTTACTGAAGACAGGGTAGCATACAATTCTTTCCAGAATTTTACTGAAATCTTTCATATTTGAAAGATTGGGCAGGTTTTGAAGAAAACCTGTGAAGAGGAATGATGAATATGACATGTGCATATTGCGGAAAACAGGTTATAATTAGCGGAGAATACAACAGTAAAGGTGGATCGGTGCTGCCATATGACAGATTTTGAGACGATTATAAAAATACTGATAATTGCGGCGTTTATAGCGATACTGGTTTTGAGGACGCTGGGACCGACAAGGAACAAGGCGGCCATAGACCGAAGCATAGCTTATCTGAAGGACAGCTTAAGGCCTCCGGGAAGAGCCTATACGCCTGATCCTGCCCTGTATGAGCGCTTTAAGGAGGACTGCACGGATCCTGCGCTGCTGACGGAGCTGGCATACGGAATACTTAGGTATTGCGGCATGGAACCCGCAAACCTTAGAGTGATAACAAAGACTGACGCCGAGCTGACTGATGCTGCCGGAACCTACAGCTCGGATGGAGTGCACAGCCTGATAGCCATACGGGTAACGCCGTCTTCCAGACCCAATATACTTCATTCCGTCATGATACATGAGTGCATGCATTACTTTCTGTTTCATAGAGGGATAAGGAGGGAAGACCGGCATGAAAATGAGATACTCACGGATGTAGCTACGGTATACATGGGCTTTTATCAATACATGTTTGACGGATATATCATGGTGGGATACTTAAGGGACAGTGAGCTTAAGTATGTAAAACATGCGTTAGATGAGCCTAACTAATTCGTTTTACACGGAAATTTATTGGACTCATTAGCTATTTTACTCCTCTATAATAGACTCAGAAGATGAAAACGGGGCAGTGCCCCACATGAGCGAAAGGAGAGGAGCCTATGTATATAGCAAGCAGAAATTCAAAAGACAATATGGTACACAGCACAGTATGCGGATATGCCGGCAGGATCCTGCCACGCAACAAAGTGTATTATGACACGGCAGAGACTGCCTATACAAAGGGAAAATGCGCCTGCAGATACTGCGCGGCAGTTATGCAGTATGTAAATAAAGAAATGGACCTGCTTAAGGAGATGTGCGGGGATTACGGCTATGAGCTTTTATTTGACGCTGCTACGGGAACAATAGATGTAGTGACGCCGGATAGCGAGTGGAAGATAACTGTGGCAGGCGCATCACGCAAGCTGGTCCTTTTTCATAAGAATACAGCTAATTACGATGACGGCAGCTCACCCTATGTGGGATATCACTTCCAGAACGCGCAGTGCAGCAGCGTATCGGGCTACCTTGAGATGATCAGAGAGCATGATAAGTATAAGCAGGAGCAGGCAGAGCTGGTAGGAATACTTAACAGGAGCAACAAGCGCTATTTAAGAAGGGAGTGCGTAACATCGATACAGTCCAAACGCCGTATCGAAAAGATGCGCAGCTCCAAGCGCTATTATACCTCAAGGGAATGGACCAGGTATCATAAGGGAGCGTAAAAAGGAGGGCCCGGGTGCAGGGGCAGCCTAACCCGGGCAGCCTGATCCGGGCGGGAGAATGAAAGGAGGAAGAAGATAAACTGAAAACGCGCAGAAGGTGCGGTAAAACAAATGACGGAATAGAATGGATAATAGTAAATGGTGAATGGGTTGACGAAAAAAGGAGCGGGTGTAAACCCGGAAGTAAAAACAGCTATAGTAACCATATGTGGTGTGCAATATGTTCAAAATATGATATAATTAATCCATATTTATTGTAAAATGTTAATAACCAAAGAGGAGCAGAGTTGTTTCTGTCGCAATATTTTGTGGAGATAGATTATGGATTTTATATTGCCGGAATCAGAGAATTTAAAAATCGAGTACTTCGGACATCTCTTTGATATCACCAGTGAGTGTTACAAAATGTTCTGGTTTCAGGTGATTTTGGAGAAGATCCTGGCAGGACAAACATCTGCCAGCTATGAGGAAATTATAGATGAAATGATAACAGACGCATGGTATATGGTGGCGGAATATCATCTGAACCTTGGACCGAGGGATAATCTGGAATTTGCAGTTAACAGGTTAGTTGAAATCTCAGGATTAAAGGCATCGGAGGATAAATTAGTTTTGCTTGAGTATATCCGAAAATGCCGGGATCCGGAAGTAATGCGGTATAAGAGGATACTTACTGATAATGTACCATATCGTCTGCAGGCCCCCTTTCTGGGCTTTAAGACAGATGATTGGAACATAGGAAAAAAACAGCTGATTGATCGTATAAATGCTTATTATAGTTTGATATATAAGTTTGGTCAATTGGACGGACTGAATACCAGGATCCATTTTGATAAGAAGTGGAGTGAGTATATCATCAGAAATCAGGTCATCATTAAAGGGTGGTTGAAGTATAATCTCGTGGAGTATCTTCAGAAAAGAAATCCGAATGTACCCGGTGTAATAGATAAACTGTGTCCGCCAAGAGAACGTGATTTAGGGGATATACAAAGATATTGGAAGCTGATCATGACAGTTAGTCCGGTGGTGGAGATCTATGGTGATGGGGAACTGACAGATAAGGATATTTCTATAGATCATTTTGTGCCATGGTCTTATGTGGCAAATGATGAGATATGGAATCTTCATCCGACTACAAAGAGCATAAATTCTGCCAAGAGTAACTTTTTACCACGGTGGGATTCATATTTCAAAAAATTATCCGGACTGGAATACTTATCTTATCAGTTGATGTGGAAATATGAAGGAATCCGGAAGGAATTTGAAAAGGTAAAAAAGAAACATCTGAACTCACCTATAGTGGAAGGCAGGTTGTATGCACCGGATCTTACAAAGGAGGAGTTCAGTGGCAGGTTGTCTGAAATTGTTCTGCCGGTATATCAGTCGGCGAGGTCGGCAGGATTCAGGGAGTGGGAATATACCGGATAAGAAATGAAAAGTGATATGCTATAACATGACGAAAAGATGAATTATAATGGAGTCGTACTATTAGCTCAACAGAGGTTGAAATCCAGAATAAAAGATGAATATCGTAACCGCTATATTGAGCTATCATCATGTCCCCTCTGGGAAAAAGGAAGACCTGGTAGCGGCAATAAAGCCTAAGGTAATCATCTGTCTGGGAAAGATCACTTTCGAGATGGTATCCCATAAAGTGACTAAAGCTTTTTTGGAAAAGCTTAAAAAGGGAGAGCCGTGGGTAGAGATATATCCATCTGATTCCGATATATACATATACGGTGTTGCGCACTGCGGATCGCGTGGGATAGCAAACCTGGGCAGCTTAGAAATTATGAAAAAAACATGGAAAGGAATTAAGGTATAAGCACATGAAATTCTTAGGAAATCTGATCTGGATCATTTGCGGAGGCTTACTGAGCGCCATTGGCTGGTGGATAGCAGGTGTTTTGTGGTGTATAACTGTTATTGGCATACCTGTGGGCTTGCAGTGTTTTAAGCTTTCGTCCCTGTCATTGAGCCCGTTTGGAAAATAAGTGATCGATGAGGGCGGCGCGGTATCCTGTCTGCTTAACATCATATGGTTCTTTTTATCCGGTATAGAGCTGGCTATTGGCAATTTCCTTCTGGGATGCCTGCTCTGCATAACGATCATAGGCATTCCGTTTGGCAAACAGTTTTTTAAGCTGGCTAAGCTGTCTCTGTTTCCGTTTGGAAAGAGTGTAGTGAAGGTGAGCTGATACTTTGTGTGCATCTTGTTTGGGGGAGGTGATCGCAGATGCTGCTTTTTTCTACGATACTTTCGATTACAGATAGTCTTACTCCCGAAAGCTTTATTAAGCTGGTGATGGAGTGGAATAAAGGCAGTAACTATCCGGAGAATATCATCCCGGATATGCAGTGGAACGGCGAGAGGAACATCCGCTACGGCACGGATGACCTTTGGCTGGAAATAATGGAGTATCCGGAAGAAGATATCCTGGCGGTGCGATATGAGAAATTATCATCTGACGGCAGGATATGGGATTCGGATTATGTCGTTAACTTTAAGGAAAAGAAGATATGCATACGGCTGGATCGCAGCTATTCGGATGATGCTTTTATCACAGATTCCCGTTTCTCAACTCCGCATATCATCACCATGCTTATAGAAAGAGGATATTTAAAAGACGATGCTGGGCTGGAGACGCTTCGCGCGCCGATGCTCGTCGGCATAAAAGACGCAGCCCGGCTTAGAGGGATATTCAGCGGTAAGAAGGAATATCATCTGCCGATCGTTTATATATCCCGAAAGAAATCGGGGGAAACAGCTGTGGATGCCGATTGGCTCGCAAGCCGTCTGAAAGGCGCTGCGCATATCCTGTTGGCTGATTCCTCCGGGTGTGACCGCGTATTTCGTGAGAGGTGCTTTCGTAAGACGGAAACAGACGGAGCTATAGGCATATATTATCTTTCA
>CADAHD010000159.1:5751-6341 GCA_902787595.1 uncultured Lachnospiraceae bacterium | reverse complement strand
CGTCAGCTTCCTGAGCTGCCCTGTCCATGCGCTTTTTGACCACTTCCGGAGTTTCCGTCCCTCTGCCTATCAGTCTGTTCTTTAATTCCTCGGCGCTGGGCGGCGTTACGAAGATCAGCAATGCCGTCGGGAATATCTTCCTTATCTGAAGGGCGCCCTGGATCTCTATTTCCAGGATCACATCCTTGCCTTTGGCTAACTGTTCTTCCACATAGGCTCTGGGTGTACCGTAATAGTTGTCGCAGTACTGCGCATATTCTATCAGCCCGCCCGCTGCTATGGTCTCTTCAAATTTCTGCTTATCCACAAAGAAATAAGCCTTGCCGTCTTCCTCGCCGGGACGCGGGCTTCTGGTTGTCATGGATACGGAAAGCGCATAGTCGTCATAATTCTCCATCAGGCCTTTGACCACCGTGCCTTTGCCGGCGCCTGCAAATCCCGAGATCACAACCAGTATTCCTTCTCTGTTCATCAGGCTTCTCCTTTTCCTGTGAATCCTTAGCGCAGATACCGGCTTTACCGGTCCTGCATCTAATGCCTATCTACTCCAGGTTCTGTACCTGCTCTCTGATCTTTTCTATCATGGTCTT
>CADAHD010000159.1:0-5721 GCA_902787595.1 uncultured Lachnospiraceae bacterium | reverse complement strand
TTCATCTCCTGTGCCAGGAAATCAAGTTTCCTGCCCACTGCGCCGCCCTTTTCCAGTTCATTTTTCATGGCGGTGATATGGCTCTTTAATCTGACCATCTCCTCATCCACGCAGATCTTGTCCGCATAGATGGTGGCTTCCGTTACGATACGGCTTTCATCGATGGCGCTGTCTGCAAGCACTTCCATAAGCTTTGTGCGCAGTCTTTCACGATACTCGCTTATCAGCAGAGGCATGCGCTCCTCGATAACGGACTGAGCCTCCTTCATGATATCAAGCTTTTCCAGCAGATCCTGCTTAAGCAGTTCGCCCTCATGCTCACGGCTGGCCTTAAAGGCTTCTGCCGCTTCCCTTAGCGCCTTCTCCAGATCCTGCCAGATCTCTGCTTCGTCGCCTTCCTCCTGCTCCATAGTAAAAACTTCGGGAAAACGCGCCAGCGTTGACACCCTGACATCCGACTCCAGACCGAACTCCTCTGCCATTTCCTTTAAATATCCCAGATAGCCCTTAGCCAGTTCTCTGTTATATTTAAGGCTTAAGCGGTCTTCGCCGAGCTCCTCACAGCTGATATAGATATCAGTCTTTCCGCGCTCTATATACTCTCTGATTATATTCCTTATCTTCGATTCAAACGCATTAAAGCTGCGCGGCATCTTAATGGACAGGTCAAGATAACGGTGGTTCACCGCCTTTATCTCCACACTGATCCTGCGTTCATGCGCCTCAAGCTCGTAACGGCCGAAACCGGTCATACTTCTGATCATGCCAACCCCCTTATGTGCATCAAAACATACAAGGCTGATTATAATTCATAAGCCCGACGGCGTCAAGTTTACCCGCTCAACGCCTGTCTTTTTTCATAAGAAGATCACCAAAATAGGTATCATAGAGATACCAGATATGCTCATAATCCGAATCTTCTACCAGTTTTGCCAGCTCTTCCTGTTTACACATGGTGGACATCACCACCTCCCCCAGCGGCCTGCCGGGAAAGCGGTCTGTTTCTACCAGCTCAAAATACCTGTTCCAGACTTCTTTTTTCTCACCCGAGAAATATATGCTCTTTACCCCGCAGTCAATAAGATTGCGGCACAGAGCTATGATAAATTCACTGTCATCGATCTTGTCCACCGAGAAATATACCTCGGCTCCCTTTTCTATCTTAGGCAGGACCTCGCCTACTCTCAGCTGATGATAAGTCAATACTTCGTCTCCGATCATAAAAATCTCCTTCCTTTAGCTTTAACATACTCTTCGTTTGCTTTCACTTCAGCCTGATCAGCTTTTCGATCTTTTTAACAAAAAGCGCCATAGCCAGCATTATAAAGGCCTCAGCTATAAATAACACGCCTATCCTTCTTAGATTCAAAAGCCTTCCGCCAAGATTGTCACCTATATAATAGATGATTATATGATGCACCAGAAACAGCTCATAGGATATACCGCATATCCATTTTACTGCTCTGTCAAATACATTGTCGCTTTCGCCGGCCGGTTCCAGAGCAAATGCCCCGGCGAATATCATTACTGCGATGATCAGGCTGTTAAAAACGGGCTGTGTGGGCAGCTGGACCTTAAGAACAATGCCGGTAAAGATAACAGCAAGCGATACCGCGAGTATTGAATATCTGGCTGTTTTTTTCTCCATAAGCTTTGGCAGCTCCAGGATCAGAAACATGCCCAGGATAAAATCGTATGCTTTTACAAACACATTAGTCCAAGGCGCAGAAAACACGTTACCGAAAATCAGGGCCGAATAGCCGGCCGTAGCCGCAATAACAGTGATATATCTGTTTTTTTCCATGCAAAACCTGAGCAGCGGAAAAACAGCATATAGCATAATAAGCGCGCCCAGAAACCATTCTCCCACATGTAAGCTGAACGTCTGAAAGAACTGCTCAAAGTATCCGTCCATTCCCAGGAAATTCAATATTATCCTGATCTTCGGAACGGCCGGAAAATACTCCAGCCATTCCGGCTTCATAACATAAGAAGCAATAAGCGTAAACAATTCAACAATATAAAAGGGGATCAGCAGCCTGATAAACCTTCTTTTATAAAAGTCCCGGATATTCCAGCTTTTCCGGCTTGAGAGCATAAGCCCCGCCCCGGATATCATAAAAAACAGGCTGACTCCTACCATGGCTATATGCAGGTTCGCATTTTCATAGTAAACAAGGCCTTTTTTCAGGAAATCATAATTCCCGTTACGTTCCAGCTGCACCATAAAATGGTACACGATGATAAAAAGAAACGCCAGAACCCTTATCCTGTCAATAGAGGCATATTTGTTTTTGCCGCTGCCGGACTTCTTATCCATTTTTTTACTGATATCCTTCTTAATTGACTTACTTCCCCGTCTGCTTATTAATCCCAGCCAGTAGCGGTCATCCGGATCCTCGTAATCCGGTTCAAAGGCAAACATTGCAAAGCCAACGGTCGTTATTCTAAGTTCATCACTGATCTTCCACTTTTTTCTATTTTCCGCTGCCCTTAATGCTTGTTCCTGCTCTTAAAAGCACTGATTTTCCACTTTTTTCTCTTTTCCAGTGCCCAAAGGGCTTTTTCTTGCTTTTAAAAGCACTGATTTTTCGCTTTTTTCTCTTTTCCAGTGCCCAAAGGGCTTATTCTTGCTTTTAAAAGCACTAATCCTCCGCCTAATACTCACACAGGATCAGATATAAACCGGCTGATCTCATCAACATACGCCTCCAGATACAGCTCCCCCTTCTTGGTAAGCCCGTTTTCGCGCAGCATAGCTGCAATAAGCGACGCTGTCTCCTCAGCAATAGAAACTATCCTGTCCTTATAATTCGGTCTGGCCGGTTGATACCTGGTATTATCCCAGGCAGATAGACTTATCTCTGTATCGGCCAGTTCCTGTATCTTATCAGCATATTCTCCGTCAGTATCCAATTCTTTCAGCGCTCTGTATGTCCATTTATAATATGGCGGATACTCCCTCTTCATAAGGAAAAACAGTTCCATGGCAGCCTCCAGGCCTTTGGTTTTACAAATGCCCGCCGCTACGGTATCCCTTCTAACCATACAGCGTGAATAGTTCACCTGAAGCGCTGATGCATATTCATGCAGTTTTTCGGCTATACGGCGTCTCCAAACCCTGTCAGGATAATACGAAAGAAGAAGTTGTCTGAAAGCGCTGAAAACTCCAAGATCATCCCTGAAAACCGTACCGTTTGTCGCTGTCTTTAAGCAACTGTGGTCCAAAGCATACCATTGCGCTTCAGTCATTTGACAATTCCCGGTATCACAATCGATCAGCAGGATATTGGAGTAAAAATCATGAATGGTCATTACGCCTCTGCGCACTTTAAGTCTCTGTGTATAGAACGACCTTTCTTTACTTTCAACAAGCTCATCATAAGCTTTGGCAAGTTCCCGGCCAAATATCTTCATATCTTCATCCGTGATCCAGAGGCATACACCTGTGCCAAAGTCATGATCACGGGATATCAGATCATCATAGCCAAAACAATCAGAGCCTTCTCCCGCTATACCGACAGCTATGCGGCTCTCATATGCCGCGAAATCCTTACGGATCATATCCGCCACATATTCATCATAGAAGCGTCTGTTTTTATCTACCACTTCCGACATAAATTATCTTTCCCGAGCTTATCAATACGCGCAAATGCATTCTGACACCATATGAATAAGCGCTCATATGCCTGATCAAAATCATAATCCTCCGGCAGATCCGCCATAGTGAGGATTTCACAATCTTCCTCTGTAACTCTTTGCTTCAATTCTCTCTTAGTTAAAACAAAATCGCCGCTTTCCAGATAGTATAGATTCTGGATCAGGAAGAAAAAACTTTTGCATGTTCCGCGAAGTTTTCGTACATTCTTTTCACGGTCTGCATGAATATAACGATGACATAATTCATGATAAAGATTTCCAAGACTTAACTTGACATAATTGACTTCATCCTCCGTCGCAGCTTCCGGAAGATGCCCGGATAATGTTCCGTAAAGATCTTTGGTCGTATGCAGAAGCTGACAGACTTCCAGCGGATTCCACTGCTTCATCTCTTCTTTTCCGCAAATGAAACCACAGGATTTATCATAGTTCCCGATCTGCTTGAGCATATCACGATAGGCATCCATATCCTGTACCGAAAAACGCTCTATAATGATCATTATATCCAGGTCACTGTCCTCACCTGCCTCGCCACGCATATAGCTTCCCTGCAGGCCAACGTATATCAGTCTGTCTCCGTATATACGCTTACACTCCGATATCAGCTTATCAGTATAGTTTTCAATATCTGTCATCATACTTAATAATATCCTATTTCTTTTGCCAGTTCACGCAGTCCTTCTTCGTCTGTATCCGGTCCGGAAATAACCAGAAGAGTATCCTTTAGCCGAATGATCAGCTTATAGGTATCCTCACCCTGTTTTCCTTCCAGTACGGCATGATCACCCTCCTTGAATAGGAATTTCTTTTTTATACTCACTCTTTGTCCTTTCTGAGGGCAATTATTATTATCCCTGCCACAACCAGAATAAAGCCGGCAATTATCGATCCATACACAGGAAGCCCAAGCTTTCCTGCCAGAAAAACAGCCGTCGGGCCATCCGCCCCACCGATTATCGATATGTTTGACGGTACATTGGATTTCATTTTCAGTAATGCTATCGTTCCCACAACAGACGATATGATGCCTGCGATCAGTATAACTATACCCACTGTTTTTTTCATTATACCATCCTTTCTCAAATACATCTTTTCCATCGGATACTATCAAACAGGACCGTTATCGCTATTGCCATGTTTCTCTGTATCTCCCGTCACAGAAGCTCACTTAGTCAAACAAACTGTCAACTACAGCTGTAACAGTACATCCTGACAGATCTCCGCGCTCTAATCACAGCTTTCTTCATATCCAATTCTCCTCCCCTCCCACGATCAGTATCGTTATCTCCTCAGCCGATATCTCTGTCGTTTGCTATACATATAATGGGGCCTTTCTATATAGTATTTACAACGATTTTCTATATTACAATATCTTTTGTTATGATGCAAGAAAAAAGGATCGCTTCTAAAGCGATCCCGCTTCTCTTTAATGTCACCTTCTGAAAGAGACAAAACCATTACTGTATAAAATATGCATTGACATCTGTTAAGATCTGAATACTATGATCAGGTTGTTTCTTTTAAAATAGTTTACTGCGTTATGTACATCGGTTGCGCCTTTATGGCGTCTTCTGATATCAGGCATCCGTCAAAAGGCTCCATGTTCTCAGGAAGCATGGCATATACTCTGGCTTCTTCTCCCCTGCCGTAATTCAGGAAATACTGCAAATAAGCCATATTTTTCGCCGTATAGAGTATCATGTCCATATGCTTATCCCTTAGCCGCGGCAGATCCTCTGTCTTTTCTCCCGGCATTACAGCTGTTACAAATTCCTGAGCAGCCATTTTTTCTCTGACTTCGATCGCCGATAACGGGATCCTTTCTTCTCCGATCCAATATATATCATTGGTAGTATCGAGCATGATCCATTTTTGATACCCGCTATCCCAGATCTCATTCACTACGTGGCATTCACCATCATATACAGATAACGGATTGAGCCAAAGCTTGCGTGAATATATACCCAATGCCAGATATTCTTCGTTCATTATCTGCGCTTTAGCCCTGCAATGAATTCCGTGTTCAGGCTTATCAAGAGCATAATCCAAAAGATACACCGC
>CADAHD010000158.1 GCA_902787595.1 uncultured Lachnospiraceae bacterium | reverse complement strand
CCCAGCAGCTGTGATATTTTGCTGATGCCTTCCTCGTCGAACTTGACCATGCCGTTCATAAGTTCATTTGCGCCGTCATCCAGAGTGGCTGCTCCGTCGTTCAGTTTTCCTGCGCCGCTGTATAACCTGCCCACTCCGTCATCAAGGCTGCGTGCGCCGTTATCAAGTTCTACAGCTCCGTTCAGCAGATCTGTCACGCCGTTATTTAATGTGCCTGCGCCCTCGTACAATGAGCCTGCGCCCTCGTTTAAAGTCTTTATGCCGTTCTTAAGTTCAGCTGCGCCGCTGTTTAATTTCTGTACGCCTTCTTTTACTCCGGATGCCCCGCTGTTAAGCTTATCATTATTGTCTGCAAGCTTTTTGGTTCCTGCCTGAAGACTGTCTGCGCCTTCCGAAAGGCTTGCCAGACCGCCGTCAAGAGCGCTTATGCCATCGCTTATGCTCTTAAGTCCGCCTGCAAGCGCTGCATTTCCGCCGCTTAACTGATCCGCGCCGTTCTTTAACTGACCTATGCCGTCTGATAAGCCGCTGCCCAGCTGCTGCATGCTTTCTGTCATCTGTGAATATATCGCCGACTCACCGCTCATTATACCGATAATGGATGCAAGCTTTGACTGTGCCCCTGCCAGCGCAGCCGCATCTGTTGACGCGCCGCTTACAACTGCATAGTGAGCGCTGTTATATGCTGCCAGAGCATCCCTGCAATCTTCTGCAGAATAGCCGCAGATCGCTTTAAGGCTTTCCGTATTTGCTGCAAGAGCTTCGGGTATTGCAAGATATTCGGCAGGAACAGCTCCGTTCTGATCTATCGCGCTCATAAGACTGCTCATCCATGATGCCGCGCCATCCAGCAGCTGAACCGCGCTGCTCATCTGCTGCACGCTCTCAGTAAGCTGTGCATTCATTCCTTCGCTGAGTCTGCTTATGCCGTCGCTAAGGTTCGATGCTCCGTCTGCCAGAGCGTTTGCATTCTCTACTATGGCATTATCCCTGAATCCTGCCTGCAGTTGGTCTGCTCCGTCCTTTGCGCTCTTTGCGCCTTCACTCAGTTTAACTGCGCCGTCATATACACTTGCCACGCCTGCCGTGTAATCCTTAATGCCGTCGCACAGACTAGCCGCACCGTTATACAGAGCCGATGTTCCGTCGCTCAGTGTGCCTGCGCCGTCATAAAGCTTTGCGCTTCCATCCTTTAATTCGGCGGTGCCGTTATAAAGCTTTGCGCTTCCGTCGCTTAAAGCTCCCGCGCCATCCTTAAGCTTACCGGTTCCGTCTGCCAGCTGCTGCGTGCCGTCAAATAACTGCTTTGTACCGTCATATAATTCTGCAGTTCCGTCTTTTAATGCAGCCGTTCCGTCCTTCAATGCTGTCGATCCGTCTACCAGCTGCTTTGAACCGTCGCTCAGTTCATCCATCTTTCCCTGTACTTCGCTCAGGTCTATGCCTTCGCCTGCGCCCAGCTGACTGAACACATCGCAGCCTGCAAGCGTAAGTGTCATGCCCAGTTCAAAATCCGTTGCATCCGCTTCTATCCTTATCTGCTCAGGGAAGTTCATATCCTCAAGACGTTCTTTTGTTTCTTCATTTTCGGTACGCTCTATCACGCCGTCCCAGTCAAGGCTGTCTCTCAGTCCGGGATAAGCGATACCAACAACGATCTGTTCATTTCCGTCATCAATAAGTTTTGCATTTTCCACTTCGACATTGCTGAAGTGATCTTCCGGCAGCATCAATCCGCTCACTGCCATGAAGGGCACATATACATCGTAGGAATTACCGTCCACTTCAACGCTCTCGCTTAAGTTATTCTTATAATCGAGGATTATGCTTACATGTCCGTCGGCTCCTGCGATCTGCTCTGCGCTCACCGCTTCGCCGTTCAGCTCATAAGAGATATTCACCTCTAAAGGAAGTTCTTTATCCGTGCTGCCCTGATAGAAAACATCCGATCCGGCTGCATCCCATGTTATGGTCCCGTCGTCGTTTTGCGTATAATCACCGTAGCCCTTTACATTGACGATATCTTTAAGTTCGGTTGAATCCGTCACTTCCGCGCTGCCGTCTTTATTCTTAAGCTGCTCGGATACAATCACCGAAGACTCCTCGCCATCCGCATTCATAAGGACATACACCGTCTCTGTTTTTCCTGCCGAACTGGAATGCGAAGGTATCACCTGCTCCATGGCCTCGATAAGTATGTCGTCATCATCCTTTGCCTGAACCTGAATATCCGCGTTATCAGCAGCCGCGCAGCCTGCCAGCATAGATGTTATAGTTGCCGCGCTTATTAACTGTGCCATATACTTTTTATTCTTCATCTCTGTTTCCTCCTTTTCTTTTATCCTGCTGTTAACATCAGCAATGTACCGTTTCTTTAAACGAAACATCTTTTTTATCTTTATGATCTCCCAGCGTGGTCGCCAGTATCAGCTTATCAAATATCATAAGGAAACTGGGCAGTACAAAGATCACGCAGAACATACTCACTATTGCGCCTCTTGCCATCAGTATGCACAGAGAACTTATCATATCTATCTTTGAATACAGGCCTACGCCAAATGTTGCTGCAAAGAAGGATAAGGCGCTCACAAGTATCGACTTGGAAGAGGTCTGCACTGCAATGCTTATCGCATCATGTTTGTTAAGTCCCGACCTGCGTTCCTTTAAATATCTTGTTGTCATCAGTATCGCATAATCAACAGTGGATCCCAGCTGTATGGTTCCTATAACTATGCTCGCCACAAAAGGAAGACTCGTTCCGGTATAGAAAGGTATGGCCATGTTGAAGAATATGCCGCCTTCTATAACAGCCACCAGTATCGCCGGTATGGATACCGATCTGAAAACCAGTAATATGATCGCAAATACTATACCTATCGATGCAGAGCTTACCTTTGTAAAATCGCTGTCCGTTGTCTTTATCAGATCTTCCGTTCCGGGCGCTTCGCCTACCAGCATTGCGCTGCTGTCATATCTCTTTGCCAGCGCGGATATCTGATCGCACTGCCTGCCGGATTCAGGTGACGCCACTTCAAATTCAGAACCTATCAGAAGTATCTGCCACTTATCATCCATAAAGGACTCCTTCAGCTCATCGGGTATCACTTCTTCGGGAATGCCGGCGCCCTTTACCGTATTGAAGCCCAGCGCATATTTAACACCGTCTGTTTTCTCTATCTCTGATGCCAGGGATCTTACTTCTTTTTCCGGAAGATCTGCAGAGAGCATCAGCATATGTGTTGTGCTCATATTAAACTCATCCGAAAGCTTATCGTTTGCCACTATGCTTGGCAGATCTCTGGGAAGCGTTGAGTCCAGATTATAGTACACTCCCACATTTTTATTTCCGTAGATCGAAGGTATCAGTATTATCAGATAAGCTGCCAGCAGTATCTTGTAATGCTTTAATACGAATGCTCCAAGGCCTTTCAGCTCAGGTATCAGAGGCTTATGTTTTGTCTTTTCCAAAGCCTTATCGAATATAAGTATCATCGAAGGCAGTACTGTCACGCAGCAGATAACGCCTATCAAAACACCTTTAGACATTACCACGCCCAGATCAAATCCCAGCGTAAAGCTCATGAAGCATAAGGCTATGAAACCGGCTATGGTTGTTATCGAAGAACCCAGTACCGACGAAAAAGTTGCCGATATCGCTTTTGCCATTGCTTCGTTATTATCATTACTGCAAAGCTTCTGTTCTTCGTAGCTGTGCCACAGGAAAATGGAATAATCCATGGTAACGCCCAGCTGTAATACCGCTGCCAGCGCTTTGGTCACATACGAAACCTGACCCAGGAAATAATTGCTTCCCATATTGTAGACGATCGCCATTCCTATGCCTGCCAGGAAAATGAACGGCGCCAGGAAAGAATCCATCGCCAGCGAAAGCACTATCACGGAACAGATCACGGCTATGCCTACATATATCGGCGTTTCCGAATCTGCCAGATCCTGCGTATCCACCAGTACGCCCGACATGCCTGATATGAAGCACTGCTCATTGCAGATCTTTCTCATCTGCCTGATGGCTGCTATCACCGGATCCGAACTCGATGTATTATCAAAGAGTACAAAGAGCATCGTTGCATCGCCTTTATTAAAGATGTCATTCAGCTCATCCGGAAGCATCTCTACCGGGATCGAAAGATCCATAAGGCTGTCCTGCCATAACACATCTTTAACATGATCCACATTCATAAGTTTATCTTTAAGTACAGCCACATCCTTATCCGGCATTCCCTCTACTATTACCATGGAGAATGCTCCCATTCCGAAATCCTCTACCATGATATCCTGTCCCTTCATGGTGTCGATCTCTTTAGGAAGATAACTGAGCATATCGTAATTTACTCTGGTCTTAAAATACAGAAAAGCCGAAGGCAGCATAAGCAGCACTGCCAGTATCAGTATCAGGTATCTTCCTTTAACAATACCTTTTGAAATCTTATTCATCATTAACCTCCCTTCTAAATCTTGACCAACAGTCATTTTTGTGATAGGCTAAAGATAATTCAAAACTGACCAACGGTCAATAGACACTTTTTAAAAAGTGTTCGAAAACATTCCTGCAGGAGGATGAACAGATGGAAAAAGAAAAAAACACTTTAAAGAAAATGATCAAAAAGAACAGCCTGATGAGCGCTGCGTTTGAGCTGTTTACGGAGCGCGGTTTTTCCAACACTTCCATAGCCGACATCGCAGAAAAAGCAAAGGTCGCAAAAGGAACTTTCTATTTATATTTTAAGGACAAATACGATCTGCGCGCCATGATCACCATGCACAAGGCCGAGCAGATATTTATGAAAGCCTGGGAAGAAAGCGGCATAAATAATAAAATGAGCTTTGAAAAAACAGTGCTCAGACTGTGTTCCACAACTATAGACATACTTGCATCAGATAAGATCCTTACGCGTTTTCTGGTAAAGAACCTCAGTTTTGGCATGTTCAAATTCGGAGAATTGAATATCAATGATACGGCTACACCTTTTTATACGCTGGTAGATGAAGCGCTCAAACGTTCAAAAGTAAAATACCGTGATCCGGAGATAATGCTGTATCTTATTTTTGAACTGATAGGCTCCGCCAGCTACGGTTCCATCACCGACGGAGTACCCGTGCCCATCACGGAGTTAAAACCGCATCTGCTTGAGAATGCGCGTAATATAATGAAACTGTATGAAGAATAAAAAATACTTCGCTGCACAGAGAATGAACTATATATAAGGAGGCCCGATGATGAATACTGAAACAGAAGAAAAGATACTAAACGCAGCGCTTAAGCTTCTTGAGGAAAAGAATCTTGATAAGATCAGCGTAAAGGATATCTGCGATGAATGCGGGATAAACCGAAACACCTTCTATTATCACTACACTGATATCTATGCCGTACTGGATGCGCTGCTTGAAAATGCAAGCACCCTCATGAAAAAAGAAGGCGAAGGCAGTGACATGCTTACGGATTATGAAAAACGCGTTGCCTTTATAAGCGCCAATAAGAAGGCTGTCATGCATGTTTATCAGTCAAAACAGCGTGAGACCATCAGTTCATATATACACAGGCTGAGTCATGATTTTGTTTCGGAATATGTATATAAAGCAGCGGAAGGAAAGAAAGTATCGGATAACGATATCCTCTTTATATGCAGCTTTTATGAATGCGCCCTTGAAGGTCTGATCTACCGCTGGCTGGAAAACAACATGCCTTTATATGATGAAGATCTGCACCACAGATTCGCAGACGCATTTAAAACTACAATAAAAGCTTTACTGTAAGAT
>CADAHD010000157.1 GCA_902787595.1 uncultured Lachnospiraceae bacterium | reverse complement strand
CAGTGTCTGCAGATGATAGGCAAGACACCGCTCATTTCGGTATATGCTTATCATGGCTACCGTCACTTTGATCTGAACAAAAACCTGCTGATCAAGACTCCGAAGAAGGAGTATTCGACGGCAGAGAATATCCTGCATATGTTAAGGCTTGACGGGCAGTTTACGCCGCTTGAGGCTGCTGTTTTAGATACGGCGCTGGTGCTCCACGCAGAGCATGGCGGAGGTAACAATTCAACGTTTACCACGCATGTGGTAACCTCCTCGGGAACGGATACTTACTCTGCGATAGCAGCAGCTATAGCTTCGCTTAAAGGTCCCAAGCACGGCGGCGCCAATCTTAAGGTACAGCAGATGTTTCGGGATATGAAGGATCATGTCAGCGATTACTCCGATGAGGCGGCGATAGCCGATTATCTTGAAAAGCTCCTTAAGAAGGAAGGCTTTGATAAGAGTGGTCTGATATATGGTATGGGACATGCGATCTATACGCTTTCCGATCCCAGAAAGGTTATCTTAAAGGACTGCACCAGAATGCTGGCAGAGGAAAAGGGCCGCATGGCTGAGTTTGAACTGTATGATTCGGTAGAGCGCATCGCAGCCGAACTGATAACAAAGTCAAGGAGGGTATTTAAGCCCGTATGTGCCAATGTTGATTTCTACAGCGGCTTTTTATACAGCATGCTGGGCATCCCCGAAGAACTCTTTACGCCAATGTTTGCTATAGCCAGGATATCGGGGTGGAGTGCACACCGTCTGGAAGAACTGGTAAATAAAGGAAAGATAATAAGACCTGCATATAAGTATGTGGGAAAGCACAGAGAGTATACAGCCTTAGAAAAGAGGTGAGCATGATGGCAGGTAAATATGTGGCATACGTATCCTGTTATACCCAGGGCAGCAAGGTGGGGATGCGTGTATATGACGTGGATATGGAGGCAGGAAAGTTCACCGAGAAGGAGCAGGTGCAGATAAGCAATTCTTCTTACGTGACCATATCGCACAACCGTAAGGTGCTGTATTCCATTACGGATCAGGGCGTGGAAGCCTATAATATCAAAAAGGACGGTACGCTGGAGACCATATCCGCAGCATCGATAAACGGAATGAGAGGCTGCTATCTCTCAACGGATTACCGTGACCGTTTCCTTTTCGTGGCAGGATACCACGATGGTAAGATAACCGTTTTACGATTGGACGAAGACGGAAAGATAGGGGAGATAACCGACGAGGTATATCATAAGGGAATAGGCAGCGTGGCCGATAAGAATTTCCGCCCCCATGTCAACTGTGTTAAGATGACGCGTGATAACAAGTACCTGCTTGCGGCCGATCTGGGACTGGATCACACCAAGGTATATAAGGTGGATCATGCACAGGGAAAACTAAAGATGGTGGATATCATACATGCCGAGCAGTATTCAGGCCCCAGGCATATCAAGATATCCAAGGATGGCAAATTTGTATATATCATACATGAAGCCAGCAATAATGTGGTCGTATATCATTATTATGAGGATAATGATAATCCCGAATTCGAGAAGATACAGACCGTATCAACACTGAACGATTATCATGCGGGAGATTCCGCGGCCAGCGCCCTCAACCTTTCTGAGGACTTTAAATATCTGGTATGTTCAAACGCCGGAAATAACAGCGTGAGTATTTTTTCGATAGATCAGAAGGATGGAATGCTTACCAAGCTGCTTACCCTGCCCATAAGCGGGGACTATCCCAAGGATGCAGCGCTTTTCCCGGACAACAGACATCTGGTCTCGTTAAATCACGAGAACAATACCATGACTTTCTTTGCGGTGGATCTGGAAAAGCATACGCTGGTGATGAACACCAAAGAGATAAAAATACAACAGCCCAACTGTGTTGTATTCCACAAGCTGGGCTGAGCGAAGCGAAGGATCTTCACAGTCTGTATTGTATCACAACCTGGAATTCCGGTTCTGCAAAAACAGGTCAAGCACGGTGATCGCGCACATCGCTTCCACGACGACTACCGCGCGGGGAACGACTACAGGGTCATGACGACCTGCTATGGTGAGGCTTACGTCCTCACCTTTTTCATTTACGGTATCCTGCGGCTGATAGATAGAAGGTGTGGGCTTAAAATATGCGCGCGCCACTATGGTATTTCCGTTTGATATGCCGCCGATTATCCCGCCGGCGTGATTCGATCCAAAGCATACGCGGCCGTCCTTCATGCGCATGCGGTCGTTGTTTTCACTGCCTTTTGCGGCAGCGGCTTTAATGCCGTCGCCTATCTCTACGGCCTTTACTGCTCCGATGGAAAAGAGGGCCTGGCCAAGCCGCGCGTCAAGTTTATCGAATACAGGCTCGCCTATACCGGCAGGCACGCCTTCTATGCGGCATTCCACGATTCCGCCCAGGGAGTCGCGTTCTTCGCGGGCTGCGGCAACAGCGGCTTCGGCTTTGGCGGCCGCTTCGGCATCGGGCATGCAGGCAGCATTGGCAGAAGCTTCGGCTATGGCTTCAAGACTTAATCGATCGGCATAAGCTTCGGGGAGCGCTACCGGGCCGATAGCCGTGGTATAGGCGCGCAGTCTGATCCCGTAGTGTTCCAATATCAGCGCTGCTATGGCGCCGGCGGCCACACGTGCCGCGGTTTCGCGTCCGGAACTGCGTCCGCCTCCGCGGTAATCACGAAAACCGTATTTGGCGTAAAAACCGTAATCGGCGTGGCCGGGACGGAAAGTATCGGCCAGGTTGCCGTAATCCTTTGAAATCTGCGAAGTGTTCTCTATCATTAAAGATATGGGTGTACCGGTGGTCTTTCCCTCAAATATGCCCGAAAGTATGCGGACCTTATCTGCTTCACTTCGGGCAGTGGTAAGAGCGGAAGTACCGGGTTTTCTTCTGTCCAGATAGGGCTGTATCAGATCTTCGTTTAAACTGAGGCCGGCGGGGCAGCCGTCTACCACGCAGCCAAGCGCCGGACCGTGGGATTCGCCCCAGGTGGTCACTCTGTATGTTTCTCCGAATGTTGAACCTGCCATTTTTATTCTCCTTTAAGGCGGGCAGCGCTGTATTTATTGCTGTCCGTGATAGGTATGCGATCATAGCAAACGCAATGACCGCGCATAATATAACATATCAAAGAGCTTATTACAAGCAAGCACGTTCTTGCAAATCGGCTGTATGAGTTATAAAATGGTATTGCTGCGGCAAAAACGGCAGTATGTGTCTGCGGCAAAAATACATGCTCTCCGCCTGCGGGGAGGAGGATTAAAGGGAGGAAAAAGATGTTCACAGATTCTGTTTGGGCCCTGTTACCACCGCTGGTTGCTATAATTCTGGCGCTTATCACCAAGGAGGTTTATTCTTCCCTTATGATAGGAATAATCGCCGGCGGGCTTCTGTACGCCGGATTCAATCCTGTTGTGGCCATGGAGCATATCTTTAAGGACGGGATGATAGGACAGCTTTCCGATCCCTGGAATGTAGGTATACTCATCTTTCTGGTGGTGCTGGGCAGCATAGTGATGCTGATGAACCGCGCCGGCGGATCGGCAGCCTTTGGACGCTGGGCGTCAACGCATGTCAAGACGCGCTCATATTTATCGATGATTATTTCAACTGTCTTACCGTAGGTTCGGTAATGCGGCCGGTGACGGATAAGAACAGGGTCTCGCGTGAGAAGCTGGCATATCTGATCGATGCCACGGCCGCACCTGTCTGCATAATCGCGCCTATATCTTCCTGGGCTGCGGCAGTCACGGGCTTTGTTGACGGCGCCAATGGTCTGACGCTTTTTATAAGGGCTATACCGTATAATCTCTACGCCTTTCTTACCATAGGCATGATGCTTATGCTGATACTCAGCGGTCAGGATTTCGGCCCCATGAAGAAGGCGGAAAAGAACCTGCCGAAAGAAAATATGCCGGATAAGTCACTGATGGAATCGGGAATGACGGGAGCGGAAGAGCAGCCGGCGCCTCCTGTTTCGGAAAAGGGAAAGGTGATACATCTGGTATTGCCTATAATCATGCTTATTTTCTGCTGCGTTATCGGAATGATCTATACCGGCGGTTTCTTTGAGGGAGAGAGCTTTGTGAACGCCTTTGCCAATTCGGATGCATCCGTAGGTCTGGTATACGGATCAATGGCGGCGCTTTTCATAACGATCATTTTCTATCTGTGTACCGGTGTATTAAGCTTTAAGGAATGCATGAATGCAATACCGGAAGGCTTTAAGAGCATGGTGCCGGCCATACTTATCCTTACTCTTGCATGGACATTAAAGAGCATGACGGATTCTCTTGGGGCTGCGGCCTATGTTGCTTCGGTGGTGGAGAAGATAGCAGAAAACGGAATGGTGATGTCTTTCCTTCCAGCCTTTGTATTTTTGATAGGCGCTTTCCTGGCGTTTGCTACAGGCACCTCATGGGGAACCTTCGGTCTGCTGATCCCCATAGTGGTATTTACTTTTGGCGGAGATATCAATAACGAGCTGATGATAATAGCCATCTCGGCATGCATGGCCGGTTCGGTCTGCGGCGACCACTGCTCACCCATATCCGATACGACCATAATGGCGTCCGCCGGAGCGCAGTGCGAGCATATAAACCATGTATCCACGCAGCTGCCTTACGCGCTGACTGCGGCAGCTGTTTCATTTGTAGGATATGTGATCGCCGGTTTTGTACGCAGCTGGCTGATAGCGCTGCCGGTTTCCCTTTTGATAATGGGAGCGGTAATATTTGCGATCAAGAAGTTCCGGACCGGGGAGGAATAGAATGAAATATCAGGTACTTAAAACAGAGGGCAGGGCGAAGCGCGCTGTTATGGAGACGGTGCACGGAACGATACAGACACCCGTGTTTATGAATGTGGGCACGGTAGGCGCCATCAAGGGAGCTGTATCTACGGAAGACCTTGAGCGCATAGGCACGCAGGTCGAGCTTTCCAATACCTACCATCTGCATGTGCGTCCCGGGGACGAAGTGGTAAAAGCTCTCGGCGGCCTGCATAAGTTTATGAGCTGGGAGAGACCGATACTTACGGATTCGGGCGGATTTCAGGTTTTCTCACTGGCAGGCTTAAGGAAGATAAAAGAGGAAGGTGTTACCTTTCAGTCGCATATAGACGGACATAAGATCTTCATGGGGCCGGAAGAGAGCATGCAGATACAGTCGAATCTGGGCTCTACCATAGCCATGGCTTTTGATGAGTGCCCGCCTGCTCTGGCGGAGCGCGCTTATGTGCAGCCGTCGGTGGACAGGACTACCAGATGGCTTGAGCGCTGCATCGTTAAAATGAAGGAACTTAATGCGCGTGAAGATACAGTGAATCCGGAGCAGCTGCTCTTTGGCATCAATCAGGGCGCAGTGTATGCGGATATCAGGATCGAGCATGCCAAACGCATCGCAGAGCTCGACCTGCCCGGCTATGCCATAGGAGGCCTGGCCGTGGGAGAGAGCCATGAGCAGATGTATTACATACTTGATGAGACAGTGCCATATCTGCCCAAGGATAAGCCTGTATATCTGATGGGGGTGGGGACGCCCGCCAACATACTTGAGGCTGTGGATCGCGGCGTTGACTTCTTTGACTGCGTATATCCCACCAGGAACGGCAGACATGCGCATATGTATACGGGACATGGAAAGATCAATCTGATGAATGCGCAGTACGAGCGTGACGACAGACCCATAGAAGAGGGCTGTCAGTGTCCGGCGTGTCAGAGGTATTCGCGCGCATATATCAGGCATCTGCTTAAGGCAAAGGAAATGCTGGGCATGCGACTTGGTGTGCTCCATAATCTGTATTTTTATAATCATCTTATGGAAGAGATACGCGATGCGCTGGATCAGGGGCGTTTTGCGGAGTATAAAAAAGAGAAACTTGCGGCTATGCAGGGAGAATAAAATCTTACTGTTTACAGCCATTCGAGCTGTGAAAGGGAACAATAAAATTCCTCTTGCGGCAGGACCTTATTTTGTGTATTATTAGAAACGATATTTTAAAACCAAAACAGGGAGGAACATAAAATGAATATCTTATCAATGTTATTGTCTGACGGTGCCGCTGCTGCGGGAAGCGCTCAGTCAGGTGCAGCGGGCGGACTGGGACTTTCCTATATCATATCCATAGTGGCAATGATCGCTATTTTCTATTTCCTGCTTCTGCGTCCCCAGAAAAAGGAGCAGAAGAGAATGCAGGAAATGCTCAAGGAAATGGAAGTGGGCGATGTAGTTGTTACTACCAGCGGTTTCTACGGCGTGCTCATCGATATCACTGAGGATGACGTTATCGTAGAATTCGGCAGCAACAAAAACTGCCGTATCCCCATGAGAAAGAGCGCTATTGCTCAGGTTGAAAAGGCAGAGAAATAAGCAGAGTACTTGATGAATTTAAGCCGAAGGCGCAGACCGGATCCGGAGATGCCGGCTTGTGAAGGCAGATAAAAAGGAGCATAAAAACATGACACTCAATATCACCTGTATACCCGGTGACGGCATAGGTCCCGAAATAGTGGGCCAGGCCAAAAGGGTACTTGAAAAGGTGGCAGAAGTATACGGCCACGAAATGAAATTTACGGATATTTTAATGGGAGGCGCATCCATCGATGCCTGCGGCGAGCCGCTGACAGATGAGGCTATTGCTACCGCAAAGGCAGCGGATGCCGTGCTGATGGGTTCTATCGGCGGCGATACAAATACATCGCCCTGGTACAAACTGCCTCCGGAGAAGAGACCAGAGGCCGGCCTTCTTAAGATAAGAAAGGCGCTCAATCTGTTTGCAAATCTCCGCCCTGCAGTGCTTTATCCCGAGCTGCGCGGAGCCTGCCCTTTAAAGGAAGAGATCTCTGTCAAGGGCTTTGATATGCTGATAATGCGCGAGCTTACCGGCGGTCTGTATTTCGGCGAGAGAAAGACAGTTGAAGAGAACGGCATGAAGAAAGCCATCGATACCCTTACCTATACTGAGGCTGAGATACGCCGTATAGCGATAAAGGGCTTTGAGATAGCGATGAAGCGCCGTAAGAAGGTGACCAGTGTTGACAAGGCGAACGTGCTGGATTCCTCCAGACTCTGGAGAGCCGTTGTCAACGAAGTGGCAAAGAACTATCCGGAAGTTACGGTTGAGCATATGCTGGTAGACAACTGCGCAATGCAGCTGGTGCGTGACCCTTCACAGTTTGATGTGATCCTTACCGAGAACATGTTCGGCGATATCTTATCGGATGAGGCCAGCATGGTAACCGGTTCGATAGGAATGCTTGCCAGCGCATCGCTTAATGATACGAAGTTCGGACTCTATGAGCCCAGCCACGGATCGGCGCCTGATATAGCAGGCAAGGATATTGCCAATCCTATTGCAACCATCCTTTCCGCATCCATGATGCTGCGTTATTCCTTTGATCTGGATAAGGAAGCCGATGCCATCGATGCAGCAGTGGATAAGGTACTTAAGGAAGGCTTCCGCACGGGAGATATCTTCAGCGAAGGCTGCACTAAGGTGGGCTGCACGGAGATGGGCAGTCTGATAGCAGAGCGTATAGCTTGATGAAGAAGTTTCTTTTGGACGCAAAATGGGATCTGCTAAAGCTTTTATTGCTATGTATTGCCATTATTATAGGCATAAAGAAAGATAAGAAAAAAAGGAGACGGTTAAAATGAGAAGCGACAGTGTTAAATGCGGAACCGCGCAGGCGCCTCACAGGAGTCTGTTCAATGCTTTAGGTTTTACAAAGGAAGAGAGACAGCGCCCTATGATAGGCATTGTATCTTCCTTTAATGAGATAGTACCCGGCCATATGAACCTGGATAAGATCACAGAGGCTGTGAAGATGGGTGTGGCTATGGCAGGCGGCATGCCTGTTGTATTCCCTGCCATTGCTGTCTGTGACGGTATCGCGATGGGACATATAGGAATGAAGTATTCACTGGTGACCCGTGATCTGATCGCTGATTCTACCGAGTGTATGGCTATGGCACACGGTTTTGACGGTCTGGTTATGATCCCCAACTGTGATAAGAACGTGCCCGGACTGTTAATGGCAGCAGCGCGTGTGAATATCCCTACGATCTTTGTGAGCGGCGGCCCCATGCTGGCCGGCCATGTAAAGGGACGCAAGCGCAGCTTATCATCGATGTTCGAAGCTGTAGGTGAGCTGGCTGCCGGAAAGATCACTGAAGAGGATCTGGAAGAGTTTGAAGAGAAGGTATGTCCTTCCTGCGGTTCATGTTCGGGTATGTATACAGCCAATTCAATGAACTGCCTTACCGAAGCTCTGGGCATGGGGCTTAAGGGCAACGGTACCATTCCGGCTGTTTATTCAGAGCGTATCCGTCTGGCAAAGCATGCCGGAATGAAGATAATGGAACTGGTAGAGAAGAATATAAGACCCCGCGATATCATGACGGAGAAGGCATTCATGAATGCGCTTACCGTAGATATGGCGCTGGGCTGCTCCACCAATTCAATGCTGCATCTGCCCGCTATAGCGCATGAGGCAGGCGTGGACCTTAACCTGGATATAGCAAATGAGCTTTCTGCAAAGACTCCCAACCTGTGCCATTTGGCGCCTGCAGGCCCTACCTATATGGAGGATCTGAATGAGGCCGGCGGCGTATATGCGGTTATGAATGAGCTTTGCAAGAAAGACCTCTTATATACCGATCTGATCACCGTAAGCGGCAAGACCGTTGCGGAGAACATAAAGGGCTGCGTGAATCTGGATCCCGAAGTCATCAGGCCTGTGGAGAATCCTTACAGCCCTACCGGTGGCATAGCGGTGCTTAAGGGCAATCTGGCTCCGGATAGTGGCGTTGTAAAGAGAAGCGCCGTTGTACCCGAGATGATGGTGCATGAAGGACCCGCAAGAGTATTCGACTGTGAGGAAGATGCCATCGCAGCTATAAAGGGCGGAAAGATAGTTGCAGGTGATGTTGTGGTCATCCGTTACGAAGGACCTAAGGGCGGCCCCGGCATGAGAGAGATGCTCAATCCTACATCTGCTATTGCAGGTATGGGACTCGGTTCATCCGTAGCACTTATAACCGACGGACGTTTCTCGGGCGCAAGCCGCGGCGCATCCATCGGACATGTATCACCTGAGGCAGCTGTAGGCGGACCTATCGCGCTTGTTGAGGAAGGCGATATCATTTCCATCGATATACCTAACAATAAGCTCGAGATGAAGGTTTCCGATGAGGAGCTGGCAGCGAGACGCGCAAAGTGGCAGCCTAAAGAGCAGCATCTTACCGGCTATCTGGCGCGTTACCGTGAACTGGTAACTTCAGGAAATCAGGGCGCGATCCTTAAGGTGCCGGGCAAAGCCTGACAATATGGTCCGGAAAGGATCTTACAATAAGAATATCAATAAGGAGAGTAA
>CADAHD010000156.1 GCA_902787595.1 uncultured Lachnospiraceae bacterium | reverse complement strand
AAACTGCGAGCTGCCCGGCAGTAATTATCACCGCTGCAGCGACTGGGGAGCCATCCGAAAACAGGTGCTCTTAAGCAGCGCGGCTCCCCGATCCGCCGGGAATTAAATACTCACTGAGTAAATGTGCCGTAAGCCGCAACTGCCTCATCTATGCTCATCTGAGCGGTTGCCACGTTATAAACTGCCTGTCTCATCTGTATCATGGCATCATCCGTAAGTCCTATCTCTTCAGGTGAGAGTATCCCCGATTCCGGAACATCTCCGAATGCAGCATACATGCTGTTAAACGACAGATCTTTTGTGGGCGCCATAAGCCCTTTGTTCTGCGCCATCTTGTTAAGCTCCGCAGGCGTGATCAGGAAGCGCATAAATTCATTAGCCATAGCTTTTTCGGTGCTTTCCTTATTGACCGAAAACTGCAGATTTGACATATCTATGAATGTAGCTCCGCTGTCCGATATGGGAATGGGAACAAAGGTATATGAAAACGGACTTGCTATAAACGCCTCGGAACGGCTTTCGCGCTTTTTAGTTCCGGATACGGTATCGCCCGAGCAGGCCATCATGGGCACGTCGCCTTCAAAAAAGCGCAGAATCACTGCATCGTAGTTGTTCTCTATCTCATCACAGGCTTTGATATCCGCGCAGCCGTCATTTAAAAACTGCGTCAGCTTCTCAAGCGTGGGCCTCAGATACTCTCCGGCTGCGGCGTCCATGGAATTTAGCTTTTTAACAGCCTCTGCGTCTCCGGCCACGCTGCTGCAGAATAAAGGATAAGCCGTCAGCGTATAAAGCGAGGTTGTCTCCTTCTGCGTAAAGCCCATCATCGGATTTGCATAACCCTTATCGCAAAAAGCTTTGCATACATCCACCAGTTCCTTATAGCTTGTGGGAATGCTTAAGCCCTCTTTCTCAAAAAGGTCTTTGTTTACCAGCATGCCGTAAGTGTTTGAAAAAACAGGAACCATAGGCAGCGTGCCGTCATCCGTATTCAGGATGATATTGCTGCGTATGCAGTCAAGGTCAAGCCCCAGCGCCGGATCTGCCAGATCTTCAGCATGATCGATAGAGGCTTTATACTGATCCCTGCCGTACATCCATGAATAATTGACATAGATGTCGGGAGCATCGCTGCTGTTTAATACCGTTCCTATCATGTTGTTATAATCATCGATCTTTGTATACACCAGCTCCACATTGGGATAATACTCATTAAAGCTGTCAAATTCCGCTTCCAGCGCCTCAAAGTTATCGTATCCGCCCGCTACGCGGATATTGCAGGCAGCAGAAGCATCCAGAGCCGGCTTAAAGCCCTCCGCTGCTGCTTCCTCCTTCTTTTCCGATGTACAGGCAGCCAGTGCCAGCGTCATCAGCGCAGTCCCTAAAACAATTGCTTTCTTTTTCATGATCTTCATTTTCCTTCCTTTATCCTTCGGATTTCTTTGATAACCAGTTTAACATCTATGGGCTTGGCAATATGCCCGTTCATCCCCGCTTCCAGGCATTCCGTGATATTTTCGGAGAATGCATCCGCCGTCATAGCAACGATAGGTATTGACGCCGCCCAGGGATCCTTCAGTTTACGTATTGCCCTGGTCGCGTCCAGACCGTTCATCTTGGGCATCTGCACATCCATAAAGATCAGCAGGTATTTGCCCTCTTCCGCCCTGCTCATCATATCAACGCACATGCTTCCGTTTTCGGCGCGCTCGCTGCTCACTCCAAACATGGAAAGCATGGCGGAAATGATCTCCCAGTTGATATCGTTGTCCTCGGCCACCAGTATGTGCAGGCCCTTAAGATCCGAATAATCATCCTCCGGCTCACCCGATGCAGACTCTTTCCCCATCAGATCGTTTATCTTATCATAGAGCGTTGAACGAAACAGCGGCTTGCTGATAAAGCCGTTCGCTCCCGCAGCTTTTGCATCATCCTCTATATCAGACCAGTCGTAAGCGGAGATAAGCAGGATAGGGACCTTTGTATCTATCTCCGATCGTATGCGCCTGATGGTCTCCAGCCCGTCTATTTCCGGCATCTTCCAGTCGACTATGATGATATTGTAATCCTGTCCTGAAAGATGCCTGTGCTCTATCATGCCCAGAGCTTCCAATCCGCCCACTGCCTGCTCTACAGATGCGCCAAGGGACTTAAGCGTATCCGCCGCCGTCTGAAGCAGGGTCTCGTCATCATCAACGATCAGCACATCCACAGGATCGAGCTGCATATCTTCCCTCTGCCTGTCAGCCACAGGGATATCCAGCACAACGGTAAACTTTGTACCCTTGCCCTGCTCACTCTCACAATCGATGGTTCCGTCAAAGAGTTCCACCATCTGCTTGGTTATGGCCAGGCCCAGACCTGTGCCCTGAATGCTGTTTACGCGGCTGTCCACCTGGCGCGAGAAAGGCTGGTACATATTAGCCATGTATTCCGGGCTCATTCCTATGCCCGTATCAGCCACGATATAGCTAAGCCTTATGCAGCCGTCCACCTCGCTCTTTTCCTCACGCATATCCACGCTTACGCGCCCTCCGGGCTGGGTGTATTTGATAGCGTTGGAAAGTATGTTGATATAGATCTGGTTTAAGCGCAGCCGGTCCGCATACAGATATTCAGTTTCCATCTGATTGATGTGGAAGCTGAATTCTATATTCTTTTCCCTGATCATCGGCTGGGAAATATTTACAAGATTTTCGACCGTTTCCACGATAGAGAAGGTCATGGGATTGAGCTTCAGCTTTCCGCTTTCCACCTTTGATATATCCAGAATGTCATTTATCAGAGTCAGCAGATGATTGCCGGCCAGGCTGATCTTTCTTAAGTTTTCTGCTGTGGACTGCGTATCGGACAGGTTCTTTTCCGTTATGGCCGTAAGACCGATGATAGCGTTCATGGGCGTACGGATATCATGCGACATGGTAGAGAGGAAATCGGTCTTTGCCTTATTAGCCGACTCCGCTTCCCTGGCCGTGGTCTGGAGACGCCTGTTTATATAGCGCATATAGATCATATCGCAGAGAAACAATATCAGCAGACCGGTAAACACCACTACGGACAGCAGGCGGTTTCTGCTCTCCACATTAAGATCCTCCGCCGGAACCATGCCCAGCAGCGACCAGCCCGAAGAAGACGATACGGGGGTGTAGGCCAGTATGCACTCCTGCCCGTGGGAATTGATCATTGATATCGAGCCTGTCGATGAAGTGATCCTGTCAAACAGTTCCTTTGACGATTCGGGATCCGTGGGATTGTAAGATTTGTAGAATTCAAAAAAACCGGAATTCTTGAAACCGTAGCCTTTGAGTATGTAATCGCCGCTGCCGTCGATCATTGACAGCTCTGCGTTTTCCAGCTCGGTCTGGGGATAGACCCATTTCTGCTCCAGCGCCGATACGGGCACCACGCGCAAAAGCACTGCCGCCACGCTCTTTTCACTTTCCGGATCACGAAGCGTGACATTATTGCAGAATGCCAGCGACTGCTCGCCGTTTACCGGATTGGTGTAAGCGCGCGTTATATTGATCGACTCTCCGATGGGATCGATCCAGTCCGGATTATCCAAAAGGCCTACGCGCTCATAGGAAACCTCGTAGTCATCCGTTGTTCCCTGTCTGGGGCGTGTAGAGAGCCCCGTAAGCGTGTCCACAGCGATGATATGAGCCGATGTGTTCGTAAGCACATGGGATGAGCGTATATATTCCGCAGCTTCTTCCATGGTCATATCCCTGCTGCATATATACTGCGCCCATACATCACATACCCTCTGCTCGCCCTCGAGGTAATTCTCCGTCACCTGCTCCATGGCGATCGTTGTATTCTCAAAGTATTCTATCTGCCTACGGTAAGAAGCCCTGTTCTCGGCTCCGGAGTAGAGAACAACAAAGATCAATATGGTAAGCATGATCAGTATGTTGATAATAATAATATAAATCCTTTTCATAGTCTTATCGTAAACACTGCCTTAATCTTCAGCCCTTTCCCCCTTAAAAACCGTTGCGCCTTTTATACCTGCAAAGATCCTGTCCGAAAGCTTTCTCACCGTGTCATTATGACGGCGTATCAATACCTGTGTACCATCCGGATACAGCTCCACTATCTTCTGTGCCGAATTTGCCATAAGCAGAGCCAGATTTTTTTTGTAATCAGGACCAAAAGCAACATACAGCCCAACATACAGCATACCGGAAGGCAATTTTCGTACCAGTAAAGCCCCATCAACTTTATCATCCGTCACCGCAATGGATGAAACTTCACGTTCAAACCATTTCATGGGAAGATATGCAAGATCCTCCAGCAGCCCCTTCTGCCCCTTGAACAGACAGTTTTTGATAAATCCGCGGTATTGCATCACCGATGCTTTTGATAAAGCCATGATATGTGAAGGCATTTTTTTGATACTTAACGCGGAAAGAATCTTCCTGATATCATTGAGCGATACTATGATATCCAAAGACTCCGATTCCTGCATAGAGAATCCACAAGACTTCAGATCATTGGCAAAACCTGCTTCCGAAGACTCGTAAAAACTCTCCGTCACATCCTCATCGGATATCTGATTTTTATATTCCTCCATTATGAGCTTTTTAGTCTCTTCATCAGCCGCCTCAAACATATGCACACGGCTCAGGGTGTCATTCTCACTTTCACTCCCCTTGAGCTCATATACTATTGCCCCCTTTGTATCGCCGGCATCATCCTTAGCGCCTATACCTCTGAAAAAAGTACGGGCGAGATCTTCCTGCATATCTTCATTTATGAATTCTGCGAATTCCTCCGCATTTTCATCATTTATCTCAATAAGCTCCATTATGCTTTCCTCAAAAATCCTTCCAGAAAGTCCACACAACTTTCTTTTTTCTTTTTAAGTCCGTATTCGATCTCCACAGGTATTCCCGCTTCCTCAAGACTCATCTCAACATCCTCCGAAAGCATATGAAGAGGAGCGCGTTCATTGACTCGGGCTAAAGTTATCACAGTCTCTTTTCCATACCTTAAGGTATCGCAATCATCCGGAAGCTGGGCCGTTATAAGTTTTGCCGCGCTTTCCATTTTATCCTCAGGAAGCCGAAAGACCATGGCGCTCTGCAGATCGTAATCTGCTTTCTCCATACGTCCTCTTAAGTAATCCAGATACAATCTGTTATAAAAACCCGTCACGCCATCCATATAACATTGTTCATTTACCATGGAAGTATAGATGAGCGCAAGGCCGATGGTCAGACCAAGTGTTACCGTGTTAAAAGGAGATATATAATACAAGCTCATATACAGTATCGCAGGGACGATAAACGGCATGATATTGAAAAACTTCATCCTCTCATCGTGTTTCTTATGAATGGACAATATTATGCACGATACTATAAAGTATGCTACCCTTATCAGATCGCATATGATATAAAGCCCCGTTTCACAATAGATCATATCATCATCAAAGTAAAAGAAGATGCCTGTAAAGAGATTTACGATATTCAGTATAACGACTATACCTACAGGCAATACCATCTGAAATATTATGCGCCGCAGATGCCCCATACTGTGATACATCCTGTAATCCACATAAATAAGCCATTGTACCGCAAACAGGTTGATAAGGATCTCCAGCACAGTCTCATACACCATTGCGCCAAAATGATCACAGGGGATCACCCCGCCGTCTCTCAGCAAGGTCAGTATATAAGATACACACATCGCCAGATCCACCACCATAAGGGTGACAAAAATCTTCTTTTCCGTTAAGTCCCTGAATTTCAGTCTGCAGACCAGAACGATTATCCCCAGGCCAAGCATAAACGCAACTGCATTAAAATCAATTGATA